>JAUWOO010000007.1 GCA_030612095.1 Thermoplasmatota archaeon
AGTCCTCATCGTTGAGTATATCTCCTTTTACAAAAGAAATGTTATCAGCTTGCGGAATATTCCATTCATATGCTGATGATAGATTATCAAGAATGATAACCTTGTGAGCATTAAGCCCCGATAGCGTTTTGCACAGGTTACCACCAATACAGCCGGCACCACCGGTAACCAAAATGATTTCTCCACCATATTCACTAAATCTTCCCATCTTTTTTTCACCTCATCATATTTTTTAAGCAGTTGTTTCAACCATTGGTTTAGTTTTTGTATCCAATCGATAATACCATTTCATCCAGTCAACGGTTTTCTGTATCCCCTCTTCAGGTGAAACCAATGGATTATGATTCAAATCACGGATGCATTTACTAAAATCAATCTTTTTAACCTGTGTTGTAAATGGCTCAGCCTCTTTATATGTTACAAGCGAGTCGTCTTTTCCAAGCGTACCTAAGACAATGTCAGAAATTTCTTTTATATCACGTTCCCACTCAGGCCGTGATCCAACGTTGTAAACTTCTCCAGGTATGAAATTATCTACAATATTTGCAAATGTCCTGCAAGTATCTTCAACATAATCAATAATACGTTTGTGGCCCTTGTACACAGTATATGGCATATCATGAAGTGCATGATAAATGAACTTTGGAACAAAACCACGGTATGAGTTATATTCTTCATGCGGACCATAGCAGTTCACCGGTCGAACCCTCACAGTTTCTGTTCCAAACATCTTCGCCGAGTTCATACACATGAGTTCACCCGCCCATTTACTAATAGCATAATCATTCATCTGATATGTATCATTTATTGGATTGTTTTCCATCGCATCTTCGCTCATCTGACCAGTATAGTCACCATACACCTCAGCTGATGAAAAGAAAATCATTTTAAATCCAAGTTTTTCTTGGAAGCGTAGCATATGTTTTGTTCCAATAACATTGGTTTCCCACAGGTTTTCATAGTGATCTTCACCATTCCACCGACCATACTCAGCAGCAAGATGATACACATAATCAAAAGGACCAAATGTGTCAAACACACGTTGTATGTGACGGTAGTTACGCACATCACAACGAATATAATCCGGAAGTTCATGATTTAATAGATCACAAGCAATTACTTTATGCCCTCTGGACCGAAGTTCATTTACAAGATTTGTACCAATAAAGCCTGATCCACCTGTCACTAATATTTTCTTATTACTTGCTTCTTCACTCATAACCTTTCCTCCAATATATCTACAATCCTTTTACCTGAATTTCCATCACCAAATGGGTTTTTCCATTCTTTATTGTTTTCAATCATAACAGAAACGCAATTAACAATATCTTCTGGGATTACACCAGCAAGCATGTTTGATCTGACATCAAGTGTTTCTGGCCGTTCAGTATTATCTCGCAGGGTAACACATGGTATTCCAAGAATACATGTTTCTTCCTGGATACCTCCAGAATCTGTGAGAACAAGCTTTGCATTCTGTTCAAGTTGCAAAAAGGAAAACATATCTAATGGATCAATGAGGGTAATACCATCTGATTGTAGATTATGTGTTGAAATCATTTTTTGCGATCGTGGATGAATTGGATAGATTACAGGAAGGTTGTACTCCTTTGTTATTTCCTGGAGACCTGTAAGAATTCCTTTGAATCGTTCTTTGTTATCTACATTTTCTTGACGATGAGTTGTTACTAAAAAATATTCTTTTTCTTTTAGACCGAGTTTTCCTAATGCATTTGCCTTTTTATTTGCAATTTTTAGATTTTGATATACTGCATCGACTATTGTGTTTCCCGTGACAAAGATTTTGTTTTCTGGTATGCTTTCGGCAATCAATGTTTGTTCTGATCGCTTGGTTGGAGCAAATAGAAAGTCTGAGCAATGATCTGCAAGAACCCTATTTGTTTCCTCAGGCATGGTTCGATCATAGGATCTAAGACCAGCTTCTACATGACCAACCTTAATATGAAGTTTACTTGCTGCAAGCGCTCCTGCAAGAACAGTGTTTGTATCACCTTGAACTAGGACAACATCAGGGCGCTCTTTTTTCAGGATATTTTCAATTCCTATGAGGATTTTACCTGTTTGTTCTGCATGTGTGCCAGAGCCAACATCAAGGTTGTATTTTGGTTCTGAAAGTTTAAGCTGTTCAAAGAAAACTTTATCCATATTGTATGAGTAGTGTTGTCCAGTGTGTAAAATAAAATAATCAAGATCCGTGTTGCCCTGGCCCCTCAATCCTTCGCATTCACGGATAATGGGAGACATCTTGATAATCTCTGGACGAGTACCAACAACAACAGTTATTTTCATGTTAATCTTCTACCTTTCTGCATCTAAAAATAACTGTCCCACCATCTGTATATGGCACTCCAGGATCAACACATTGAAAATATGCATGATGGAGATTATTTTCAGTAGTAAGTCCAAGTTTCACCGGACACCAATCATGTTCAAGAATTGTTGTATAGTGCAAAAGTGTTGACAATGCATGGGTACATAATGCATCTGTCTTGTCAAGAACAATCTTGGGACCACCTATGACAATTTTATCATCTTTTTTATAAACAGGACAAAAACCTTTGATATCATGGACGGTTATTTCGAGCATAATCCTCCATCTCTTTTTCTTCCATCGTCCGTTTAATGACGTGTGGAATTGTATGGAATAACAGGCCTATGAATACAGCAAGAGCCCCCACCATCAGAAAAAAACTAGTCAATAAAGCATAAGGTATGGAGAAAACATGGGTTATATTGTATGCTTGCATAGTTAGTATTGCCAAAAAGATACCAACGACTACACAAAGAAGGCCTGGAACGCCGATGAATAATAGAGGGCGTCTCTCAGCGATAAGCCATATAACATAGCTTAAGACTCCAATGCCATGTGATGTTGGTGTCTCTGTTGAGGTGGTAGTTGAATTGCCAATGCTGCTATACTTGCAGGAGACATGCGAGCCTGTCACGTTAAGACCAAGCTCATGCGCAAGCACGAGTTGTTCGCTTTCTGTGCTAAATGCATTGCCCCTGAGTCTTGGGGTTATACCCGCTATTGCTTTTTTGTTAAAAGCACGAAAACCACATTGACTGTCGGTTAGATAACCTCCACTTCCAAAACTTGTTGAATAATCCAACACTCTTTTGCCTACACGTCGCCAGGTTGGCATTTCTGTGTCTTTTCCAGATCGCATGCCTATTGAGATGTCTATGTCATTTCCACCATTCAGGATAATTCCAAGAAGATTTGGTATTTCATCAGCATTGTGTTGACCGTCTCCGTCAAGGGTGATAATATGGTCAAATCCGTTGTCTAGTGCATAGCTAAAACCGGTTTTCATCCCGGCACTTTTCCCAAGGTTTGCTTTATGAGAAAGTACCGTTGCTCCTGCTTGCCTAGCAATTTCTGCTGTGCCATCAGCACTACCATCATCAATGACGAGGACTTCGTCAACGTATTTCCTGGTTTTGAGTACAACACTACCGATAGTTGCCTCCTCATTGTAACATGGAATTATTGCAAGTGCGCGTCTTATGTCATTTTCAGCTGATGGATCATTATCACGATAACGATTAGATTTGTAAAGAGAGGTATTGCTTATAGGTATTGCTTCATCCCGTAGTTTATCTTCTAAACTATTCTTTTCCCCATATTTCATTACAACCATCTTCCCTCCGTCAATCCACAAACAAGCAAATAGTATACACGATACATAAATCTACCATCGCCCCCTTATCAACAACTTATATACAACATATCCATCCCCATCACATGGCTTTGGAGTGCATCTTCAAACCCCAGTTTGCAGATTATTTTTCATGCAAGCCAGCATACAAGTAAACATTTGGATAAATCATCGTAAGATTTTCATTGTTACATTGTTTATTGTACACCACCGATACATCATATTTTTCTAGAAATGAAGTATCTATACAACCATTATCCAGAAATGCACTGACTTCCTGATGATATTTATATCCCGGAATTGGATGCATCGTTGAAGAAACAATATAAAGCCGAGTTATTGCTGAAAAAGGTGAAGCTTTAAAAGGATCCACTGCTGCTCGATTATAAGGATGTGTGCTATTACGATAATTATCAATGTTTTCATTAATCCAAGTAAAAGACTCATAATCCGATTCATTAATCATATGGTAATAGGGGATATCATTATGTGCGGGTAATGTTGTTGAAGCTAATATAATAAAAGCAACAACAGGGACGAGAAAACCTATGTATTTTACTAGGTTAGTATATTTAATTTTTACTTGTTTTATTGGTAGATAATCAAGGGTAAGTTCCGTTATACTTCGACGGAATTCTGATAAACCCCAACCTGCAAGAAGACAAATCATTAAGAATAAATACATAAATGATCGTTCATACATAATAGGAAGACCATAGCCAAGTTTATCATACAACCCAATCAGACTGATAAACGCAAGTGCTGAAAGACCAATGGTGCAAATAATGGTTTTTCCTTTACTAAGTGCAAAATATACACCTATAACAGCAAGAATCCATATGACTAAGCCCATTTGTTCAAATGAGACCCATATCTGTGGGAGATTATAGTCTAAGAAATATTTTCCACCAAAGAATGCATCAATGACTTGTTGAAGAGAATATTTCCATCGTGCTGAGAGAAGAAATGCTCCACCAATAGGAAGTAGCGCATATATTGTGTGTATTGCTGATTGTTTGAATTCTTTATCTAGGAGAAGCATGATTGCGTAAATGAAGGTTATGATAATTCCTGCAAGTGCTGTTGGTGGGTGAATGAGAAAGATTACCCAGAGACCAACTGGAACCAGTAATGTAAGTGGAAGTGGTTTTTGTAATTGGAGAAACCAGAGTAAAAACACTAGCAGGAAAAGTCCTGTTGCAACGGGGACAAAAAAACTAGGTCCCATCATTCGACATGTTGTTGGAATAACTGCGATGCAGAGCGCTGCTTCAAGTCCAAATGGACGTTTGTGTCTATTGCCAAGCGTGAATGCTGTAAGACTTGCGAGCATTGTTATGATTGCTGGCATGAAGACAAACATGGTGTTGAATGAAACACCGGTGAGCCAGGACATTGATGCAGTAATGTAGTTGAACCCTGGTTCAAGGGATTGGGTTATTGAGTGACCTAAGTAAGGATTAATGAATGCTGTTGAACCACTTTCCATAAGGGATTTACCATATGTCCAATGTATCCATTCATCAACATGAAATGGGAGGAAATAGCCGTCTTTGAGATGTGGGAGAAAGCCCATGTATGCTGCAAAAATGAGAATGCCGATTAGTAGTAGTAGGATTTGTACGGTTTTGTTTGTGGTAAGGGTTTGTTTTGGTTGTTTGATAAGCGCTTTTATGGTGGAAAAGAATTGTTTTGTTTGATGTGGTATGCCTTTTTTGATGATTGAGACAACAAAAAGAAAGAGTATGACTCCTGCATAGACGGCGTAGAGAAGAACGGTTTTGTTTTGCGTGATGGGGATGTTAAGGATAAGATCAAATGCGAAAAACGCAAGGATAAACATTGAAAGAGTAAGCACAAACCCAAAGACGATTCGTTCAAGGCGGGTAATGTTTTCTAAGAAAAGAAAACTCCACAGGTATCCTGGTACGATGAGAAGAACGATAGCGCCGATGAGTCGGCTGAGGTCAATGATATCTACTGGCACAATATGTAACGCTCCTATAATTTTCCTTTAGTTGATATGGGTTAACAGGGCCACATCACCGCTGGCTTTTTTGTTTACCAAGCAAATCGCAGCCCCGTCCAATCTACGGCACTTACACCACCCTGTAGTTCTGTCCAAAACTCGTGACCCGTGGGCTACTTGGGGCTACCTTTTTCTCCTGTGAATCTCCAAAACAAAAACTATTACAACCCTCTCCAACGCTGTCCACTCTACGGCACCTAGTATCCTTCTTAATTCTGTCCAGCCTGCGGCACCCAAACCTATCTTATATTTAAAAACTTGTCCAGTCTGTGGCACCTGACTTTTGTCCAGCCTGCGGCACCTGGCCTTTGCACAGTACCTGACTTCTGTCCAATCTGCGGTACCTGACTTTTGTCCAGTCTGTGGAGCTTTTCATTTCCAGCATGTGTGATCTAGCATTGCCAGCATGTGTGGCTTTTCTACTGCTGCAGTTCGGTTCGGTTTTCGTGGCTTTTGCAACCAAGAATCGGACTTACCACAACTTATCTTACCAATTCTTTCAAAAATTCTACTTTACTCTTCAAGATAAAGTATTTTGTTTTTAACATCACAAACCAATTTCAAGCCATACTTCTCCAAAATATCTCTACCCAATAGACTTGGACAATCAGGGGTTGTTTCCATAATATATATTTTCATTGGACCAAATTTAGCTAATTTATTGTCTGTTGATATTGCACGAAGCTCAGCTCTATTTATCTCCCATCTTCTTGCTTTATCTGCTAATCCACTTATGCTATCTATGGGTCACCCTAGATTATTAAAAGATACCCCCATAGCATAACAATCTTTTTTTGAAATTCCTGTTATATCTGATCCTGTGTCAACTAAAAAATTAATTTGTCTCCATATTTTTGGTTTATTTGATTTAACACCAAATAAAATAAATGGGTAATTTCCCTTAAAATATCCATTAATGCGCAAGATTATTACTCCCTAAATTTAAACAACCAGGATATATTTGTCATCAGGTACAAAATCAATTAAGAAGTCGTTAGGGTTACCAAATCTCTCCCTTAGAAGTTTAATTAGAGCCTCAAGCCCACTAGCAGATGCAACCACATTCTGATTTTTAATCGCAACAAATTTTTTCGAGTATTTTTTCTTAATATCTGGAAAATTATTACTGAACCACTCTAAGTCTTTGGTTCCAGCTTTAAGTCCTTCAAGAACTAACGTTTCTTCTTTCATTTATCCTCTGTTTTCTACCATATAATTTAGTATTTATAATCTTTCATCCAAAACTTTAATTATCTTATGCCCGGAAGTTCCATCACCAAATGGATTATCTCCTTGTCTTTTTACTAAAAAACATTCATTTGCTTATCCCATTCGTATTTTTATCAAGGCAAGTAATCCCATGGTTTTTCGCTGTTTCAAAGGCTTTTTTGTCAAAACCACTCTTAGAAATAACAAACAATTTTTTCCTCTTTGAGGCAAAACTACTTTTTTTTATTTTATTAACGAAACCAATAATGTCTTTGATGTTAACCGATTTGTTCCTCCATTTAATTTCGAAGATATACATTTCACCATTTTTTTCACCAACAAGATCAAGCTCAATCTGACCGTCACGTGAAGAATAGTTCCTTAGTTTTAAATCTAATTTTTTCTCAAGTCGAACTTTGAACTCGTATTCCTTTGCTTTGCCAAGTTCACTCGACATCTTCTGAAATTTTTCATCAAGCTCTTTGATGAGTCCCATCAAATCTTTTTTATTTGGGAATCCTCCAAGTTCTATCCCTCTTTGTACGTATGCTACCCAATATTTCAACACTGGATCCTGGTAATAATATCTGTTACCTTCTTCAGCGACAATACCTAGTTTTACCAATTCGTTCAAATACTCTTTGGTTGCACCCTGACTTAGCCTAAGTTTTCTTGCAATTTGAGATTGATTCAATCTCTCTTCTGAGGTTAAGATGTTTAAAATGGATTTTAGCGGGGCATAGTATCGTGCTTTAGAAAGGGAAATCCGATATATGTAATCGCATAAATCATAAATCTTCCCATCTACACTTAAGGTTTCAATTACGAACGCTTTTTTAACGAGCTCGGGTTTTATCTCCATATCTTGAATGTCATGAAGCATCTGGATTCTCTTTGCAATATGATATATGTAAAAAGGATGACCTGAAGAATACCGGTAAATCATGTTTTTAATTGAAGGGTCTCTCAGCTTTAGATTTTTATCTACTAGTGCGGCTGTTGCTTCACGTGTAAATGGTTTTAGATACATTTTTTCTGCTTGAGCGAATAGAGGAGAATCAGCATTTGAAAAGATATATTCTAGCATGCTGACGATTGAACCTGCAAGAACATAAGAGGTATCTTCTAACGAGAAATGTTCTCTAAATAAACTCAGTGGATTTCCGACATTTTTCTGTTTGCCAAGAATCATTATCTCTTGGAATTCATCTAGGAACAGCATCATTTTTTTATTTAGTATTTTAGAAACTTGTCCCGGATAAGAAAATGCTAGGGTAAGTAGATAGGATGGATTTGGCGATGCTTTTTCTAGTTCGTGGTATATTTTTTGTAGGTGGTTTTTTAGAGGCGATGGAAGATTTGTTGTGATTAAAGCATCTTTTGTGAGGTATTCAAAGTAATCCTGTTTTCCGATGGCAATTTGATAGTTTATTACTCCTACAAATCTAACAGTAAAATCGTACGGGGTCGTAACCAAGGATTCAAGGTTTATGTAGGGCATTAGCACGTCTTTGTCATTCTTGCCTCTTAAGATGAACTCTTTGATGAGCATACTTTTGCCATATCGCCGTGGTCCCATTATGCACAAGTTTTTTTGTCTTCTAGCTACTAATTCGCTTTTGAAAAAGCAGAGTTGTTTTAGTTCACTTTCTCTGTTAGTGAACACCGATCTCATGGATTTGGGATATATTTCATCTAACATAATACCATATGATACTAGTATCAATTGACACTATTTAAAATCTTTGACCATGTCCTTACCAAGCTCTGTGGATGCCCTAACATATTTATCCTGTAATTCTGAAAACATCCTCGTTTGAGTTTTCTCTGTCAACGTGATCTTACTACTATGTCTACTATTTTCTTACCGGAAGTTCCATCACCAAATGGATTGCCCCCCTTGTCTTTTTACTAAAAAATGTTCGCCCATTTATCTTGTTCATATTTTTATCGAGGCGAGCAATCTTACGTTTTTGCTATAATCAGATTATACATAATCGCATTCATGTGTCATCGGTTAAGCACTTTCCAGGAGATAAATGAGTCACGAGGTCATCGAAGATTGACTGTGAGAAAAACCTCATATCGAAAGGGGAATTTACTGGTTCTGAATGGATTTTTAATCGTAAATGTTATATTGTAAAAACGAGCAAAAATAGCTGGTATTTTGCTCATTTTCTGCTTAACCGATGACGCATGTAATCGCATTATGTATAAATTGTTTATAAAAATTCGATTCCGTTATCATCCCCTAACTTTTTTGCTTCGACAGTAAAACCAAACTCCATTATAGTTTTATGCATAAATCCATAATCTATGAATGTGGTGGTATTTTTGCATGGAGTTATAACCAGTATAAAACCTTACCATGGGAAATAATTTCTTTTCCGTATAATCTTTGATTTCAAATCGAACAGAATCACTTTATACTCTTCTACCCGCATTAATTACCGCATGTAAAATAAGACCAGTCATACCGGACAATGTCCCCAACATCAGCAATGTAATTGTCATCAGTGTTAGACTAATGGTTAGATATCCATTAGCTTCATATGCAATATATGTTTGAACACCAAAAAACATTCCAAGTAAAAATAATATGAAACCTGGAAGACCAAAGAAAAGTAAGGAATGTTCCACTTCCATATACTTGAAAATGGAAACCAAGACACCAAACCCGTGACCTACTGCCCCTTCTGTAGAGGTGTCACCTTCATAGCTTACAGATATTGGAACTTCTGCAAACATAAGGTTTTGTTTACGGGCTTGCATAAGTATTTCCGCAGAAACTCCCATTTGGGTATCTTTGGGAAGAATTTTTTGAATTGCTTCTTTTGAATATGCTCTAAAACCACTTTGCCCATCTGTTACTTTATGATAAGCTTCTTTGCTTCCAGCATTGGTAAACCGTGTGAGCACCCAGATGCCAAACCGACGATACGAAGGTACATTATTACTGTTTTCATCCAAAAACCTGCTGCCAATGCTAATATCAACATTGTTTTCGATAACTGGTTTCATCACACCGTACAGTTGATCAGCATCATGTTGGCCATCACCATCAAGAATTGTCATCACATCAGCATCGATTTCACGGGCATAGTTAAAACATGATTGAATCGCTGTACCATAGCCTCTGTTTCCCCCATGTTGCATAACAGTAGCCCCTGCATATTCTGCAACTTGTGCAGTTTTGTCTGTGCTCCCATCATCGATTACAACAACTGAGTCTGCATAGCGTTTTGCTTTAAGGACAATGCTTCCAATGGTCTTTTCCTCATTGTAACAAGGGATGGCAACCAATGTTTTCTTTGGAATATCGTAGGATTCTTCCCTTGCTATAAGATTATCTTTGAAAGGGGAAAAATTTTGCATAGATATTTTCTCCTTTCCGTTTGATAGAACTGTACTAAAAGGATATATTTGTCGACCAGTGGTTAGTTTAGTATCGACAGTTGATTCTATTGAAGATAGCGTGTTGTTCACCTCCTTTTCCTTTTCGTTGGAAGTATTTTTGCGATCATTGCTATTTTTATTTACTTCTTTAGTCACAATCTTTCTTCCCCCACCACTTCTTTTTATCAATTTAATTCAACAATCTATTATCCTTTCCAAGACTACCTCATCCGATAGCCTCTTATCATCCAACCCACTAAAGGATCGTCAATTCAGTCTAATGGACATATGAATCAATTATGATTTCATGTAAACCACAATATTTTCTAATCGCCTTTACAAAAACCTCTTTTTGTACAGAACCAGTTGTACCATACAAATCATCAAAACACTCGTGGGACTCTAATTCCTTTACCACGAGGCGTTTCTGAGATTGAGTAAGTGAAAAACATTTTGCTATCCTAGAAAGGACGTTCGTCCAATATCCCATCTTTTTGGACCTATCATCAGAAATATTCTTTACAACCCCGCAATGTATACACCAGTGATGTAATGAAACATCAGATTTTAAGCTACAACTCTCAGGTAACCAGACTCTATCTTCAATACCACAACTCTCGTGTAAACATAACGCCATGTGTCACCTCACCCTCCTTTTAATCACTAAGCGATTACAATTGCAATAATAATGTGACTTATAAATATAGTGGTTTTTAATCATATTCAGGCGAGAAATTGTATTAGGTAATATGGTCAGTAAAATACTTTGATCTCTACTTTTATGTAGAAAAAGAACATAAATTATAAGTAGTAAGGAATTCTTACATTAATATGATGCTGCATGGCTGAAGTAATAAAAGTAACGAGTAAAGGTCAGGTAACACTGCCTGTAAATATAAGAAAAAAACTACATATTAGTAAAGACACCTATATTGCTGTGGACATAATCGAAGATTATATCATTATGAAAAAAGTCGGATTAAAACTAAAAGAATTAAGCGATATTATTCAAAAAAGCGTAAAAGAAAAAGGTGTTACAAAAAAAGAAATTGAAAAAGCTATTCTCGAATCTCGTAAAGACGTTTGGGCTTAATGAATAAAATATTCATTGATACAAATATCCTCATTTCTGATTCTTCCTGTTGACACTTTGATTTTAGAATTTTAAAGACCGAAACCAACCCCACTCAGTTGCAAAACCTGTCAGTTACCAGACAACTCCTGCACGCAAAATGTGTCAGGTAAGACTACCCCCATCAAACGCCTTTCCAATTAGTCATAGTTACAATGAATTGCATAGAGTTATAATTTCTTTTGTATCAAATACTAAAATTTCTTTTTGTTTTTTAAAAAGAGCATCATTAGTCCATATGGGACAACCGGTTTTTAATGCAAGAGCATAAAAATCAATATCTTTTATGAATGAATTATAGTCTTTTTTTGAATACTGTTTTGCTAATGACACTGCTTTCGTGATACACGAAGCATATTCTTTCAAAGAAATGAAATGAACATGTAATGCTAACTCAACTTTTTGTTTGTTAAAGATATCTTCTGAAGTTTTGGATTTTTTTATAATTTCAGATGCATGCATATCAATTTCAGATAATGCATATTCTGGAGAAAACAAGGCAACTGGTTTTTCGAGAACATGTCTCAAAATAGAATCCTTCCAGAAAAAGGTGAATAAAACATTTGAATCAACAATGAACTTCATTACAGCAAACCTTTCTTTTTCAACTCTTCTACCCGTTTTTCTCGAGCTTCTCTGGTTATTTGTACTGCCCAATCAGTAATCGATTCCTCTTCCTTTAGTCTTTTTAACATCTGTTCTTTCCATGATAACTCCCCTACTTTTTTCTGAATGGACTGCCGAATAAAACCTGACCAATTGATTTCAGGAAATTTATTCATGAGTTTCTTTGTTTTTTCAGAGACTGAAAGTGTAATTGATACCATAACAAAACTCCTATTATATTAACGTAAATACGTTAAAATATTTAAATGTGTTGAATTAAAGTATCACAAAAGGCACCCTTGAAATCGTAAAACCACAAAAGCACCTGCAACTGAGGCAATAATTCCAACAAGAATCATCATCCAAGGAACACTTCCAGCGTTATCTTCTGATTCCACCATGTAACGTGTCAACAACAATTGAAAAATACCCCACCCACCAACTTCTGCACGCAAAAGTCGTCAGTTTTACCCCTAAATTTTGCAAAACCTGTCAGGTCAACCAATCCTTGCCAATCGATTTCCATATGCAAAACTCGTCAGTTCACTCATGTCCGTGTGTTTAATGCCCCGAACGAAGTGAGAATGCAATGCGATCCAGAGTTATCTTTGATAACAGAGGATATTGAGTGGGCTAATGGCCTATTATATTAACTTGGATGCCTGGACAATGGTTATTCCCTTGTGTGCTTTAATTTTCAACAGATGACTGTCCCCTGTGATAATGAGATCTGCATTTCCCCTTATTGCGGTCTCAAGAACAATGTTATCTGAGGGATCTTCTTTGATTACGTCAATATCTCCTTTTATCACAACAATTTCAGAAAAGAGTAACACATCACGAATAAATTCATCAATCTTTTCTTGGGGGAGAGCAAACTTCTTTCGAAGAACTCGTTTTGTCTCATCTAAGATTTCAAATGAGAGGACAGATTTCAAATTATTCATCTTGCATTTCAATAGAACTTGCCTCTCATTTCCATTCCAGAAAAAAGCGGAAATCAAGATATTTGTATCAAGGACCACTCTCTTCAAATATTAGCTCCCCTTTTTACGCACCTCTGAAATAGCCTTAAGGACATCCTTTTTTGATATCTTTTTCTTTTTCGCGTAATTGCTTCCCCAATTGAGCAATTCATCAAATTCTGAATCTGAAGGAATTTCGAGCTTTTTTAAGATAATAGTATCCCTTTCACCAAACATAGCGAATACTTCCCCGGACTTCAGTCCTAGAAAATCCCTAAGCGTTTTGGGAATAACTATTTGGCCTTTTGAAGATAATTTTGTGATTGTTACTTCACTCATTCTATTACCATACTAAGTAAGACCATCTTACTATTTAATAATTTGCATACAACCGAATTGTGGCAAACAGACCCGGTCCACGAAATCGCATACCTACTCCCATTTTAAAAGCAGTAATAATATTACTTGGTATAACAATTTGTCCCTTTGAACTCATTTTTGCTATCGCCGCTTCCATTTATAGCACCAATGTAAGATATACCTTACATACTATAAAATGTTTGGTGGAAAAAAATCTCACGCTATTTTTAGCATAGCCTAAAAGCACTGAAACACCGTATGCTAAAGGATTTAAGATTTTGCCATTTATCCCCCAGTTTGCAGTATTAATAGACATACGATTTTTTTAATGATTTCCTTTTTCCTCAATTCGCTACCACACTAAAGAAAAGGTTTTTGCAGCTAACAAAACAAGAGAAACATCCACAATGGAATAAAAATCAACTTTTCTTTTTTATCAATCAGATCTTTTGTTATAACAAAACCAAATGAACTTTTATTCTGTAACATAAATGAGTTAATTCCTTTTAGATCATCTGAAGAAATATTATTTTTGTATTTCACTTCAATGGGAACTGCCCTGTTATTTACCTCGGCAATGACATCAACTTCATTTCCATTTTTGTTTCTCCAGTAAAAAACTTCAGGATTTGTACCATCGAAAGAGAAAAGTCTTTTGGCATGGTCATGAACAAGGATTTCAGCTATTTTTCCAAGTTCCTTTCCATCTGTAAACAATCGCTCGTTTAACCTATTGACAAGAACATTTCTTAGGCCGACATTGTTAAGATAAATTTTATCCTGTTTTCGTATTCTTTTTGCTCTACTTTTTGAATAAAATTGTTCTCTTGAAATTAAAAAGACGGAATCTAAATAATCGAGGTATTCTCGAACAGTATCATCAGTTATTGATAAATTTCTTGCCATGTTTTCATAGGTAAACACCTGCGAAGATTCTGCAGCAATAAAGGTTATTAAATTCTCTAAAGCTTTTGGATTTCTAATTTTAAACATCCTTAACAAATCTTTCTGCAATGTTAAACTTATGTAATCATACAATTTCTTTCTGCAATCTGTGATATCCATGTCAATGAGTTCTGGAAAACCATCTTTTATCATATATTCTCTGCTATACATTTTGAATTCATTTTCCATGCGAACGACAGTGGCATAAAATTTTTTTATAGAGTCAAAAATACTTGTTACATCTCCAGCGAGCATCGCATCAATAAAGGAGGTTTGGTGCTGAGAATTGATTGCATTTAAGTTTGTTATGACAGATGAGTTCTGATTTTTATATCTAACATAATCTATAAATTTAAACGAAAGCAGGGTGCTGATTCGTATGCGACCCACAAGAGACTCAGAACTTCCTTTCAGTATACTCGAACTGGAGGAATCAGAGATGAAAAATTTTATTGGGTATTTAAGATCATACCACCCTTTTAAAATCTCACTCCAACCTTCATATTTAGTAATTTCATCAAAAAATATGTAAACAGTTCCTTGAGCATTCGAAAAGGATTTTTTCAATATATTTATAGAATACACATCTAAAACATCATTTATTAAATTTTTAGACCCATGTTGTACGATACCTGCGAAAGGGTTATCAAACGAAAAATAAAGAATATGTTTTGTGTTTATATCTTGTTCATTAATTAAATAATCTGCGAGTTGGTACAATACGGTAGTTTTCCCTACTTGTCTTTGACCAATTACTGCCGTGATTTCTTTTTTTTCCAATTCTTTCTTGATGCGATTAAAGGCTTCTCGTCTAAATCTTTTAGCAAACTTTTCCGGGGGCGTCCCTTCTACCCACCATGGATTTTGCTCATTTAACGCCCGTATTATATTTATTTCAATTTCTGAGTCGACCATAACTTAAGTAAAAACACTACAAGTATAATAAATTTACTAGTATACTAGTAACTTTTTCCTAAAATCTTACTACTATGATACCAATATATCCCCAAATTTTGGTTAAGGTAGCATATATCCTTCCCTACACTACCCTATCCAGTAGCCTCTTATTATCCACCCCCCCATATAAAAGGGCTGTCAATTCAGTCTAGCAGACAAATGAATAAATTACCCGCTTCACCAATGCTACAACACAGTAGCATTTTTCTATTTTTTACACCAATCAGCGGCATTACAATTTATTCCTAATAACTTTTCTATTTTCAAATCATGTGTTTATCAATGATTTATCAATACAAATTGTTAACACATCGATACCATCAATGCGGGTCAACGTTCAACCCTTTCCTTTAACTCCTTAAACATCATCAACGCTGTCCAATCTAAGGCACCTGACTTTTGTCCAGTTTATGGGGCTTTTCACCTTCAGTATTCGAGGTTTTTGCACTAAATCCACATAATCGAATCCTATTCAAAACCCGCAGCTTTTAACCCTCATAAACTTATCTTTTTGGTTTTTTTCACACTATCTTGGACAACCTTTTTTAAATCCTTGTTTTTGTGTTGTGTATACCTATTGAACAGTATATACAACTACGTATCTACCTGCAAAAAAGATATTTAAAGTCAATCTTAGTCTGCTTTTTAGGGAAAAGGAGATGCACCATGGAAATTCCAGAAGCATTGGAAAATAAATTAAATGCCGCATTTGTAGCTGGGCTTACCGTATTTATAGTAGTCTTCTGGTTTCTCGTCATACCATCAGCATAATAGAGATTCTGACCAGATAAACGTGATCTAATCATCAAAGAAATGGCTTTTACATGCAAAACTCTGCGTCTATCGATAGTTTTATAAAGACATATCTGCGCTTCCCACATTCATGCGTTTTAAGAGATTTGCACTAGATCCTTTTCAGGAAGATGCTGTAAATGCCATTGATCAGCATCGTTCCGTTGTGGTGAGCGCCGCTACAGGCACAGGGAAGACACTCATTGCAGATTACGTTATCGACAAGTATCTCAAGGCACACAGGAAGATCATTTACACAGCCCCGATTAAGGCATTATCCAATCAAAAATTCAAAGATTTCAAACAGGATTATGGATCTGAGAACATTGGCATCATGACTGGTGACACCGTAATTAACCCTAGGGCACCAATTCTGATTATGACCACCGAGATTTATCGCAACATGCTTTTGGCCCGCGATCCACTAGTCAACGAAATTGAATACGTAGTTTTTGATGAGATTCATTACATGAGCGATCCCGAGCGTGGTACAGTATGGGAAGAGGCTATCATCTTCAGTCCCCCCCACATACGTTTCCTCTGTCTCTCGGCCACCATTCCAAATGCCGGGGAGTTTGCCTCATGGATACAAGCTATCAAAAATCATCAGGTAGAAGTGATACGTTATGCCAAACGTGCTGTTCCCCTCCACCACTTTGTATTTGAGTCACGAGTCGGACTCACGACAGCTAAAAACCTAGCTGAAAATATGCCTAAATATGGGGGTACGTTCGACAATCGTCGCAGAGGTAAGAAAAAGAAACGTCATGATTATTATCAAGTGGCTTCCCCAAAAGATGTTGTTTTTGAAATGCGTGACAAGTTGCCAGCTATCGTCTTTTCCTTTTCACGTAAAGGGTGCGAATTTGAAGCTCTGAAACTAATTAAAAATAGAGACTTCATCTCTTCTGATGATGAACGCCACCGCATTACCGAGATTTGTCGTAAGCACTTTAATCCTGATGTGAATCGCATGAACACCACCGCAAAGCTACGTGGGGTTTTGATCAAAGGCGTAGGTTTCCATCATGCAGGCTTGCTGCCACAACATAAGGCCGCGGTGGAAGAGCTTTTTAGTGATGGACTTCTAAAAGTGCTTTTCGCAACTGATACATTCTCTGTTGGAATCAACATGCCTGCAAAGACAGTTATTTTCAACGGTCTGCGGAAGTTTGACGGACGCACCTTCCGCATGATTAATTCCAAAGAATATTTCCAGCTTGCCGGTCGTGCTGGCAGGCGAGGGATCGACAAGGTTGGTTATGTCGTCGCAATCATTGACGGAAGAGAAAACGATATTGGCAAATTCATTCAAATCTCTTCTGCTGACACCGAACCTATTCGCAGTCAATTCCAGTTATCTTTCAACACCGTGCTGAACCTGATGACCCATCACGATAAGAATGAAATCGAACGACTTCTTAAGAATAATTTTGACTATTATATCCGTCGTCAGAAGAGTACACGCCAAGTACGCATAAAAGCCTCCTTTAATAATAAGCGTCGATTGCTACAGAGGATGGAATACATAACTCATGATGGCGAACTTACAGACAAAGGATTATTTGCACGGTTCATCCATTCTAATGAATTGCTGATCAGTGAGATGTTTACAACAAACCTGTACAAACAATTGTCTGATACCGAACTTTTACAGGTCATCGCGGGCATGGTATACGAACAACGTCAGAACGATCATTTCAGTTTTCATGGAATCGGACACAGACACAAAGTATTATTAAAGAAACTTCAGGAAAACCCTTTTGTAATTAAGAAATTGAATAAACTTTCCCTGAAGCGAATGATGGCATTAGTTGGTGCGTGGAGTGAGGGCGCCAACTTTGTATATCTCCTGCATTTTACAAATCTTAGTGAGGGGGACATCATACGTTTGTTCCGTCGCATTATTGACATGATTAATCAGATTAAACGTGCAAGCTGCGATTATGAGCTAAGAGAACGCTTGGAAACTTGTCAACAGAAGATTGACCGTGGCTTGGTTGCTGTAGAGTTATAACATCGAAATTATTCAGATATTTTAACTTTCATAAAATACAATATATTTACTGATCTAACATATTTACTATAACAGCTAAAGTAAATAGACAGACGTAGAAAAGATAGCTTTCATTTTGATTTATACTTTTTGTAGTTGTACCATTCCATTATTGAATACAATCCAGCGTAATTTATCGCCATTTTCAAGTTTGAGAAGTTCAACTACCTCTGAGGGAACAGTAATTCTTCTCCTAGATCCTATAACCGTTAACGCTGTGTCCTTAATGCATCGTATATCATCCAATTCAATTTTCACAAGATTTCACTGTAACTGATATTGGATTCATTCATAAATACTTTGTTATTTATTCAATGTTTGTTCTAGGCATCGAATCGATCCTTTACGGCTTAGAAACTATTTTGAACCTTTAAAAATGGTTATAGTCCAACTTAGACAATAGGTAGTTAGAAATATGTCCGCTGTGGGGGGAGTACTAGGGAAGAAATACTTTTGATAATGTAAGAATTCCCATAGATATTGCATAGATAGGTATCACTAATTTCCAGATATTGTTTGGCAATACTCTTACTATATATGGAGAGAGTATAGCAGCAAGAAAACCACCAGTAAATATAGAAGGGAGAAGTACAAAATCAATGGTTACGCCATATGAAGATATTAATAGGAATGCGGCTACACCCACAATGCATACAAAACCTTCTGCTAAAGAAACGATGGCGGTAGCCGTCTTTTCATAAATACCTGAGAATAACTGCCCCATCATTACAACTGGGCCATATCCACCAGCCCCTATTCCTTTATTGAAACCTGCTAAAGCCGCAA
Source organism: Thermoplasmatota archaeon (assembly GCA_030612095.1). Taxonomy (GTDB): domain Archaea; phylum Thermoplasmatota; class E2; order DHVEG-1; family DHVEG-1; genus JAUWWG01. The sequence continues at coordinate 18,917 of JAUWOO010000007.1, forward strand.
ATCCGGTAAGTAATTTTGGTTTATAGGTGCCTCGTACTTTGCGCTTTAATCGGATCACCCCAATAACTCCCATAAAAAGAACCAAAATTCCAACATATGTTTTTATTACATCCTTTGGAAGTTTTAATGAATAGTAAGTAAGAATAACTGAAAAGAATATAGCAAAACAACCAATTCCTGCTATCATAAGCATAATCTTAGTTTCTTTGGTTATGGGTCTTTTAATAGAAAACTTTACATTTTGAAATTCATGATGGAAAATACCTGATGTTACTCCAGTCACCGCCTCCGAGATCAGAAGTATTGGAACCACTTGGAGGGGATCATATCCAATAAGAAACAACAGAGGTGTCAGTCCAGTGCCAAAACCCATCCCTGCCGAAGAATCCATCAGTTCAAATAGAAATGCTAATAATATGATATAAAGAATTAATTCCATTGCTATTCACCTCCCCAGATAACAGGTCCCCTTAGCTGTGATTATAGCAGAGCGGCAAAAATCAACATCATGATTAAGTAAAAGATTACCGCACCAGATATGCGTATTAAGTTATGTCTAGTAATTTTCATTCTTTCCAATGCAGTCATTTCACTATCAAGTACCTTAGCAATGCTTCCAATTTCATCCGGAAACACATCCTTCTGTAGGTTTATTTCCTCCATTTACATCACTTATCTCCAATATTTATTAAAAATATATATAGTGTCATAGGTATTTAAAACTATTGGTAAATAGCAAATATATAATGGTTTTATTCAAAATAATAATGGTATAATATGGCTACAATCAAAAATATACCATTCTATAATGGTTAATAACCAATTTAAACCAAATGCTCAATCTATTAAAATATCACACAAATATCTCTTTTAAAATCAGAATGCAACCATAGGATTCACTAATATTTTTTACGTTCGCGTTTCAGGATACAATATACCTAACTCGTTTATCAGTAAAAAATGTCAGGAAAGAGAAACTAATCCGTTTTTACAGGTAAAAAAGGGTTGGAGCAAATATTGATTTGCCTATTTTTCTTCTGTTGGAACGCTGGGGAAGGGATTTGAACCCTTGAGGTGAAATCACCAGTGGTTTTCGAGACCACCGCCTTGGGCCGGGCTTGGCTACCCCAGCAATAGACAAAAGCCGTCAAAAGCTTAATCAAAGACTTTTTTATATCCCTATCGATTCCAAGTGGAAATAAAAGCTAAAATATCAAGAACTAAAGAGACGAGAAAAATCAACATAGAAACAGGATCGACTGTTGAATATCTCCTAAAGAAAATCAAGCTTAAACCAGACACGCTTATCGTAATGAGTAACAATAAACCTATACCAATTGACGACGTGCTAAATGAAGGTCAAGAACTAACAATTATACAGGTTGCATCAGGAGGATGAAAAAACATATTGCTCCCGTAGTGTAGTCCGGCCAATCATCAAGCCCTCTCGAGGCTTAGACTCGGGTTCGAATCCCGACGGGAGCATTCACTCCAACAGGAGGAACTACGGACGCTAACGCCCTGTTTTTTATAATTGGCACTTTAACATAAACTTTCTAAAGTATTCATAATTATTTCTGAATCAATACCCGTGGCAATATTAGCTTTATTAAAAACACTTTTATCTTGGTTTATTCGTTTCTGTAATTTTTTAAAATATGATTCTTCCAAAATTTTATGTACTTCATTATTAATTTTATGATATTTTATGTCCGAATACCAGCTTAGTGAATAGATGTCGCAGATGTCTTTTATAAATTTTTCATCTTTTTGACGGTTTATTGCACTTTTTATTTTTGTAGCTAATAAAACATCTGTGGTAGGTAGCCATAGAAGTTTACTGAATTCTGTTAATTCTTTTCTTTTGGTTTTATCTTCGAATACATGAGTAAGAAAAGATTCATCTACTGGATCGAAATTAAAAACTGTTTTGAATAATGGATGAACGTAATCAACAATGGGATCAATGAAGATGGTGAAAATATCATGAGTTGGCTTCTTTTCTGCCTCTTCTTTTGATAATTCTTTATCTGTTCCATATTCAATCTCTTTATAATAACGAAATCCTTGGGGTTTAAATCCATTTGTCTCTAGGATGTTAAGTGCTTTTTTCATGGTTGATTGTGATAATTTTGTTTTATTCATTGAAGGATCGATGTGAAATCCAAGATCAACATCTCGTGATCCAAGGTAATCTAGACCCAGAGCTTCATTAAATTTTTTGTTAACTGTAAGATATACTGCCCATCCTCCCAAGATACAAATTGGTTCATCAAGTATGTCTATTATTTTTTCAAGATAATCAAATGAAGTGTCTGTTTCATATTTAGCGTATAAGGCCATGATATTCTCGCTCCATTAACATGTGGGCTGCTTCTATTGCTACACCTTCTTCCCTCAAAAGATCAAGTATTAACTGCGGTATTGATACTAATCTTAGTCCCCTTTTTTTTATATTTGCATAGAAGACATGTTCATCTTCAATTAGTAAACGCATATTTCCTTTTCCAACAAGTCCATTTTTTATAAGCATGGTGTGCCATTTCTCAGAATCTTGTTTTTTTATATAAACGTCGACTCTTGATGGAAAGAGGTATTTTTGTGTGTATGTTTCGGCATAATAAGTTGTTAGTGCAAATTTAAGTTTTGTCTTTTTTAATAGTTCTATTGGGTTTTGAATATTGTATTCTCTATATAGCGGATATTTGTTTATTTCTTTCCAATAATAAAATAATCCTTGAATGTCATTAACTTTTGTTTTTTCAACAAGGTTTTTTTGTTCTAAGGCTCTTAGATATTTTAGTACCCACACATGCGTGCAGTTTGATTCTTTTGCGATACGATATAATGATAAGGACCCATCTGGTTGTTTAAGTACTACTCGCAATATCCTCTCTTTTTTTGTCCCTCGCATAATATGTAACTATAAAAACTAATATATAAACTTTACTTACATGTAACTAAAAACATTGTTATATAAAAATTACTTACATATTTTTGCATTTCTAAACATCTATAAAAAATAAAAAAAGGCTTTTAGTTGGAGATGTTTAATGAACACTAATGGAAAAAAAAGGGTCTAACTTATCCACTCCAACAGGAAAAACTAGGATTCCTTCCCGACGGGAGCATACCTCTGCACTCCTGTTGTTTCCAGTCGAAACAAGGGTTTTAAGAGGTGTTTTTGAAATCAAGCCATTTTCCTGTTCCATTGTTGGTTTTTTATATTTTTCACCATGGAATTTCAGGATGGCTTTAATCCAATCAAAATTTGCATTGCGATAGTATTGCTTTGCAAACCGTACATAATCCTCTGTTGTGCTGACTTTGTCATGCCCAAGCCATTCTTTGACACCCCATATATCCCATTTCTTAGTGTCAACCTTGCTTTTGATGAGTCTACCAACTGCGCACCAATGACACATTACATATGGATGGTAATAGTTCCAAACGGGTTTTACTTGTTTGTTTATGTATTTTCTTAGATAATCAACGGTGAATGGTTTGCCATTGGGTTGTAGGTAGAGATAATCGTTGCTGTATTGGTTTTCTACTCTTGGTCTCCAGTGTTCTATCCAGTTTTTTAGGCTTTTCCGCCGTGGGTTAGTCATCATTTCTTTTTCTGGAAATATTTGTCGTGGTTGACCATTTTTTTTAGATTCCGTGATGATAATATATCCATCGTCAAGGAATACATCTCTTGCTTTCTGAATGACGAGTTCACTTGGTCTCCATCCAATAAGAAATCCATGCATCAGAATGTATTGAATCAATGCGTTTTCGTATAGGTTTTTGGAGTATTTATGTTGAATCATTTGATAGACGTTGTTTAGCAATGGAATGATTTTAACTTTTGGTTTTGGTGGGCTTGGTGGAATGTATCCCCACAGGTTTGTATCTAGCCCATATGCTTTGGCGAAGGTTTTCACGGTTTTCCATTCGTTTTTTATTTGATGTTTTCCTCGTTCGTTTTTGTATTCAACGTATTCTTTGTGTTCAAGATATGCAATGATCTGATTTGGATTGAGATCAAACCAGTTGATTGGAAAAACTTCATGTTCTGCCATCTTTTTTGCGTATCGCATTCGGTCATTGATGGTGCGTTCATTTTTTCTGTATTTGAATACCCACCAGTGTTTGATTGCATCGAATAGCTCCTGTTGTGTGTTGTAGTTGCTGGGATTGATGATATATGGGTTGTTGTATTTTTCAACATCTATATTTTGCTTTCACGTGTCATCGGTTAAGCAATTTCCAGGAGATAAATGAGTCACGAGGTCATCGAAGATTGACTGTGAGAAAAACCCCATATCGAAAGGAGAATTTACTGGTTCTGAATGGATTTTTAATCGTAAATGTTATATTGTAAAAACGAGCAAAAATAGCTGGTATTTTGCTCATTTTCTGCTTAACCGATGACGCATGATTTTGCTTTACATAACCATATTCACCCATGCCCTCCCCGTCCAACTGGGGATGTATTTGTTCGACATGGTGTTGGCCTATGTTTTCTAAAAATGTTCTGCATTCTTGATTTATACCTCCTAACTCATTTATAGAATTAGTTAAGCGTGAAACAGGTAATCTGTTAAAAAAAGTGAGTGTTGTTTGGTCTAGTTAAGCTAATTTATAATTATTTACCGCCTTTTCAAACTCATTGGGTGGCAAATACGTATCTTAAGATATCTGCTCATTTATAAGTTAACTTTATGTAGCGAAAACATCGTTCACATATTTCAATGAAGAATAAAAAACCCATATCTACTTTAACATGGATCGTTTCAACCATTTTATGCATTCTTATCATCTTTTCTACATTAACCCAAGCGAGTATCCCAGAACCAATCATTGGTGAAGATGATGCCTATGTAAAAAACATTTCAATAGGAGAAACAGATGTTTTTAACTGGACGGTATACAGGAATTCAACGATTAATTATGTTGTAACAGTATCTGTCCAGGGTTTTGAAAATTGGAATCAACAAGTATCTCCATCATATTTTGTACTTGATGATGTTGAACCATATAAAATCGTAGGATTAAAAGTAACAATTCCACCATATCCTGAGAAAGAAAGTATAGATGCTGTTGTTACATTTACATTCCGGCCGCTGAATACCTCAGATACAATTGTTTTTACAAAACAAGTAACTGTTCATGTTGTAGGTGTTACTCCATTTGGAGAAGAAAATTCTATTCTTGGCTTATTTCAGAATCCGTTGCCGAGTCCATTCAACACACCATTTGTAACATTTACTCTAAATGTTGCTTTATGGGTATTTATTGCATTTATTGTTTATTTTTTCATAAAAAAAATATTGATTGAAATTGCGAAAAAAACTGAAACATTACTTGACGATAAATTGATTGATATCATTCATCTACCTATAATTTTAATAATTGTCCTATTTGGTAGTATTCAATCTATTTTTCTACTTAATATCAATCTAGGCATTCGTGCAACAATTGATCAGATTTTTTTGTTGATTTTTTCCATTGTTGGAATCTACATGATCTATCGTATTTTTGATGCAGTACTTGAGGAAATTACAAAGAGGAAAGGGGGAAAATCAACAATATTTGGAGCGGTCTTACAACCAGTATTTCATAAAATTGGTATAACCGTTATCATTATCGGTGGATTGATTTTTGCATTAGATACAATTGGAGTTGAGGTTACAACATTACTTGCTGGGGCAGGAGTTATGGGGCTCGTTATTGCATTTGCTGCACAAGACACTCTTTCAAATTTTTTCAGTGGTATTCATCTTCTTCTTGACGGTCCATTTAAGATAGGTGATATCATCTATCTTGAAACAGGGGAGTACTGCCGTGTGGAAAACGTTGGTATGAGATCGACGAAACTCTATAGTATCCTTGATCATGAACTCATTATTTTACCAAACAATGCTGTTGCAAACCAAAAAATAGTTAACATTGTCAAACCAGATAAAATGGTCCGGAAAAAAATTGAAGTGGGTGTTGCATATGGATCTGATTTGAAAAAAGTCAAAGAAATACTTTATAATGCTGCCAAAAACCACCCAAATGTTGTTGATAAACCCAAATATGAACCAGAGGTTCGTTTCTCAGGTTTTGGAGATTCAAGCCTTAACTTCCTTGTATACCTATGGATTGATCAAGTATTGAATCAGTGGAAAGTTCTTAGCGATGTTCGTACTGAAATTGATTCTCGTTTTAAAGAGGAGAATATAACAATTCCATTCCCACAAAGAACCGTTTGGTTACATGATACCTCTTCGGACGTACCAAATCAAAAAAACTGATTTCTGGCATTTTTTCAAAAATTTAAACAGGAGAAACTAGGTGTAGTCCCCACAATGAGATCATACAACCATTCAACACGCTCTGACACACAGGATACTCCATCAATTTTACTTCAGGAAACCCACTTAGAATGATGTCCCGTTGTTTGGGGTTTCTCAATAACTTCGCCACCCATTCTTAGAGTTAAATATGACATTACAAATGTTTCATTTGTTTTCCCAAAAATTTATAATTTGGTAATATATACTATTTTGTAAATATAATATTTGAGAGGGATACAAAACGAATAATAGTTTGCTACGGAAAGAATTGGCATTTGGAATTGCGATATTATTCATTGTAACCAGCATAATTCCATGTATGGGTCAAAGAATAGATAAGATTGGTGACATAAAAAATGCAGATTTTGAAAATATTAATGATGTTATCCAAACAAATAAGGGGAAAATTCACAATGCACCATATCCGGATGATTTTCTTGATCAATTTCAAATAATATGGAGTGGGGGAATTGCAGTAAGTCCACCAGATCTTCTGGCACAATCCTTCAAACCATCAGAAAATATGCTGACTAGGATCGAACTATTGGTAGGTAAAATCGGGACTCCTACAGACAACCTATCGATTTCAATTCGTAGTTCGTTAGATGGGGCAGATATCACTTCAATCTCTTTGCCCCCCGAAGAAATTCCAACAGACAAAGATTGGATTGAGTTTGATTTTGAAGATATATTGGTCAACATTAGTCAAACATATTACATTGTATTTACACCCTGGGGCACAGGCATGGTTTACCTATGGTGGGGGTACGATAACCATAATTTTGATAGTTATACTAATGGAGAATCTTGGCTTTATGCAGACGGCGAATGGTCGACTGAAGATTTCGCAATTAAAGACTGGTGCTTTAAAACATATGCATGCCATTCTAGTAATCCACCATACACACCACATTCTCCTTCTGGCCCTACAGTAGGTCTGACTTGGACGCCATACTCATATTCTACAAATACAACTGATCCAGATGGTGATGATATCAGATATGGATGGGACTGGAATGGGGACAACACAGTTGATGAATGGGCAACAGAGTTTTATCCTTCTGGAGCAACTGCAAATATCTCTCATTCATGGAATACTTCTGGTACATACAATGTAAAGGTGAAAGCTGAGGATATATATGGAGCTCAGAGTGATTTTTCATCCG
>JAUWOO010000010.1 GCA_030612095.1 Thermoplasmatota archaeon
TTAGATGCATGACTACAACCATGGAGATAAAGTTTTTTAGCTAATACAAGTCTTCTAATTTCAGTCTGTCTCTTTTTCATGATCATAATATACATCCTCATTTTATGAAATTTCTTCACAGAATTTTCTTTAATAAAACTAACTCAAATGTACCAATCCAAAATTACTACTAATCCTTGATACGCCAGATTGTTCTTTTATGTAGCTTCATACAGATTAACTTTTCCTATTGTTTTCGTAACTTTTATTTTTCCTTCTGCTGCCAAAACAAGCATATATTTGCTTACAGTTTCCCTTGAGAATTTTGTGGTATCTGCAATTTCCTGTATTGTTACATATGGAGGATTTGCTTTTTTTATTGCATCAAGTACTTTCTGTTTTGTAGTTTTTTCAGTTTTCATACTTTGTGTCAATACATGGTATTAAAGCGAAACATTTAAATGTTACCCTTGCATACATAATATGTGTTAATACTAAGTACTAATACTAAATTAATGGGGGAATTTGTATGAAAAACCAAATATATCTGAGAGAATTTGAGAATTACCTGCTTGCAAATAATAGATCAAAAGAGACAACTAAAAGCTATACTAGAACCGTAAGTCAATTTATGGGTCTCATCAAAAAACCACCCAAAGATATCATAAAAGAAGACATAGAGAGATACAAATATTGGGCCAATGAAATAAAACACTATGATAGAAACACCTTGACACCAAAATACTGCGCTATCAAATCTTTTCTAGAATTTCTTGATATACCTAATAAAGAAATAAAGTCATTTAAGCTGAGTCCACCAAGACTGGAAGTAAAACCAAAGAAACCGTTAACCAGAGAAGAGATACAAGAGATGTTTGAGATATCTAAAAACAATTATAGAGACAATGCTATTCTAAAAACACTATATTTTACGACAATACGAAACAGAGAACTATGCAACCTAAACATTGAAGACATAGACTTTCAGAGGCAAAAGATAAGAAACATCAGTAAAGGTGGACATTACGATGAAAGAAACATACATCCTGATTGTCTAAAAGCAATAGGTGACTATCTAGCTCTACGGGAACATGCTAAGAAAGGATACGAGAATGCTCTTTTCCTAAACGATCACAGGGAAAGAATCGGTAAAACATTCTTACACATGATGATAAAGAAATATGCCACTCTAGCAGGAATAAAGAAACGAGTATATCCACACTTGTTCAGAGCTTCTAGTATAACCCATATGGCAGAAGCAGGGGCGACAATACCAGAGATAATGGCACAATCTAAACATAGAAGTGTAGACACTCTGATAAAACACTATATATGCCCAAGTGAAAAACATAACAAAGAAGTATATCTGAAAACACTTTCATTCAACAAAAAACCAGAACGTAAATCAAACAGTCTAGAGCCTGAAAAACCACCACAATCACAAACAGGACAAACAGTACAAGTACCACAGAATAAAGAGGATAAATACATCAAGCTATTAAGAGATGGACTCATAAACAAAGAGGAGTTCATGAAACTAATAACCGCACATAAAAAAACAGATCCAAATCCGCTCTATGGCTAGTAAAAGTTTAGGACGTAAGTACCCAATTATTACGTCTTGAAGACGTAAACATTTTTTTGTAACAGATACAAAGCAATTAAGTTACAGGACGTAAGCAGGAAAGTTGAGAACAGAAGCATGAAGTTTAGAACGTAAGCAGTAATATTAAGAACGTAAGGTGCTGGGTGTAGGCCGTAAGCCTCCTTCTGTTTTAGACGGTATTCTACTAAGCGCCCTACCTTTGAGCAGTCTGAATAACTGATCCCAACATTTGGGCTTGCTCCAGGAGCAGATTGGCCGTTTCATCAAATCCCTTAGAGATCTCATCACCAAGTGAATCATTGCATATTCCAAGGACTGTGTCGTTTCTGCGCCTCTGCTAAGACTCTCGCCTTAACCGCTTGAACGGCGTCCCGATTCAGAGCGAGGGAGGACTTTCCTCAGCGAACTAAAAGTTCACCGTCAACCGTCCACCTACGCCCAGCACGAAATCAGTTAAAGATATTGGTTTATAAACATTTACATTTAGAAATAAGGCCTTGTCAGAAAGATTTAAATACCCAATCTGTATTTCATGTTAAATTGTAATGATTACAACTTAGAAATTATTATAACAAAGGGACTAACATGTTTGAAAAATATGTAAAACTGTTAAAAGAAAATTCAATAAAAATCACCCCTCAACGCTTAGAAATACTAAAGTATCTTGATGAAAATAGAACCCATCCAACAGCTGACCAGATATACACCGGACTAAAAGAAAAAAACCCATCACTTTCTAAAACAACAGTGTATAATTCAGTGGAAACACTAGAGGAGCATGGTCTTATTCAATCACTCACTATATCGGGTTCAGAGTCAAGATACGACTTTAGAAATGATATGCATCATCACTTTTTGTGTAAAAAATGCGGTACTATCATCGATATAGATATTAAGTGTCCAAACATAGGAAAGATGCTTGAAAGTGGACATAAGGTAGAAGAAGTACATGGATATTTCAAAGGAATTTGTAAAGATTGTATGAAAAAGGAGACAAAACAAAATGGATCCTAGAATCTTGCATAAAATTTCATATGGATTATACCTAATCTGTTCAAAAAACGAGGAAAAAATTAATGGACAGATTGCTAACGCACTGTTTCAGGTTACAGCAGAGCCAGCAACGATTGCAGTCAGTATCAATAAACAGAATTTGACACATAAATATATTGAAAAAAGTAATTTTTTCACAGTTTCAATTCTTTCAGAAAACACGCCTATGAGTTTTATTGGTAATTTCGGATTCAAAATCTGGAAGAGATATAGATAAATTCAAAGATGTCAAATACAAGCTTGGAAAAGCCAAGTCGCCTATCGTATTAGATAATGCTCTTGCATGTATTGAAGCTAAAGTGATAGATAAAATTGATGTTGGTACTCATACCATATTTATTGGTAGAGTTGAAGATACAGAGACACTTTCAGAAGGCAAACCTATGACTTATGAGTATTATCGCAAGGTTAAAGGTGGTGTTTCACCAAAAACTGCACCTACCTACAGTAGCATGATTGATAAAGAAACAAAAAAGGAGGAAGAAAAAATGGATAAATATGTTTGTACCGTATGTGGATATGTGTATGACCCAGAGAAAGGAGACCCAGATGGTGGGATAGCACCGGGAACAAAATTCGAAGATATTCCTGATGATTGGGTATGCCCCATTTGTGGAGTGGGTAAAAACGATTTTAAGAAAGAGGAGTGAATGAAAAATGGAAATAAAAAAGATTACTGCAGGAGTCTACGCAGCACCGACCAAGCACTGGGATCGTCGCCTTTTTGACGAGCTTGTCCCCCTTCCAGACGGAACCAGCTACAATGCATATATTGTCAAAGGTGACAGCAAAACAGCTCTGATAGATACAGTAGAGCCCAGCAAACAGCAGGAATTGCTTGATGTCCTACAGGACATGAACGTTAATATCGACTACATCATAGCCAATCATGCAGAACAGGACCATTCCGGCAGCATTCCTGCCGTTCTCAAACGCTACCCAAATGCAAAGGTTATCTGCACTCAAAAATGCAAAGTCATGCTTACAGAACATTTACTGATAAATGAAGATCTTATCACCGCAGTGGATGACCACTCCACACTTTCCCTGGGAGGAAAAACACTGGAGTTCATTCATACGCCTTGGGTCCACTGGCCAGAGACTATGAGTACATACCTGCAGGAAGATCACATCTTATTCTCCTGTGATTTCTTAGGTTCTCATCTAGCAACAAGCGAGCTATTTGTGAAAAATAAAGCAGAGACATACAACGCGGCGAAGCGATATTATGCAGAAATAATGATGCCGTTCCGCATTCCCATTCGCAAAAACATGGAAAAGATCAAGGATCTGCACATCGACATAATCGCTCCCAGCCACGGCCCTTTATACGATAAACCAGAGATTATTCTTGATGCATATCAAGATTGGGTTTCTGACGATGTGAAAAACGAGGTGGTAATCCCCTTTGTGTCGATGCACGGGAGCACTGAAGCCATGGTAAATTATCTCATTGATGCTTTAATAAAGCGAGGCATCAAGGTGAAGCCGTTCAATTTGGCGGTCACAGATATTGGAGAACTGGCAATGGCGCTGGTGGATGCTGCCACCATCGTAATCGGCACTCCGACGGTTCTGGCTGGTCCGCACCCCAATGCAGTTTATGCAGCATATCTTGCCAATGCACTGCGCCCCAAAACTCGCTTTGCATCTATTATTGGATCATATGGGTGGGGAGGTAGGATGACTGAAGACATCAAAGGATTGATCAAAAATCTCAAGGTGGAATTGATCGAGCCAGTCGTTATAAAAGGCTATCCAAAAGAAGATGATTTCGGAATGTTGGATAGATTAGCAGATGAAATATTCAAAAAACATAAGGAAATTTGAGAGGTAAAATAAATGTGTAAAAATTATGGATGTAACGTTGCTGGAAAAAAGGTACAGTACGTGTGTGTCTGTCCAGATGAAGAGTGCAGTTGTGGCATTATAGAATTTGATGAAGAACCAAAAACCACACCATATTGTTGTGGTGTGCCAATGAAAAAAATAAAATAAATTGGGGGAAAGAAAACATGGAAGAAAAAATACCACTTATAGGGGACAAGTTCCCAGAACTAAAAGTTCAAACAACAAAAGGAATGATGAAACTACCAGAAGCGTTTAAAGGAAAATGGTTTGTCTTATTTAGCCACCCCGCTGATTTTACACCAGTATGTACAACAGAATTTGTTGCATTTCAAAAACGCTTTGATGAATTTAAAAAACTGAATTGTGAACTGATTGGACTTAGTGTTGACCAGGTGTTTAGCCACTTGAAATGGGAGGAATGGATAAAGGAAAAACTCAAGGTAGAAATTAAGTTCCCAATCATTGCTGATACCGGCAAAGTAGCAAGTACACTTGGCCTCATCCATCCGGGTAAAGGAACAAATACAGTGAGAGCGGTATTCTTTGTCGATCCGAAAGGGACCATTAGGGCAATATTGTATTATCCTCAGGAACTTGGAAGGAACATGGATGAAATTCTCAGAATGGCCAAAGGATTTCAGATATCTGACAAAGAGGGTGTTGCAATTCCAGCTAACTGGCCAAATAACGAACTAATCAAAGATGAAGTTATCATTCCACCTGCATCTGATGAAAAAACAGCTAAGAAGCGGTTGGAAGATTATGATTGTTATGACTGGTGGTTTTGTCATAAAAAACTGTAAAGGGGAATGATAAAAAATGTTAAGTAAAAAAATGAAAGAAGCATTAAATGAACAAATTAACAAAGAAATGTATTCGGCATATTTGTACATGTCTATGTCTGCACATAGCACAAATGTAGGTCTCCCGGGATTTGCAAACTGGTTTATGATACAGTACAAGGAAGAGATGGAACATGCGATGAAAATCTATGACTATGTCAATGATCGGGGTGGTAAGGTAAGTCTTAAAGCAATTGATGAACCTCTATCAACATTCAAAGATGCAATGGACATGTTTCAAAAGACGCTTAAACATGAGCAATTCATTACAAAATCAATCAATGAACTTGTTGACTTAGCAATCAAAGAAAAAGATCATGCAACCCAGATATTTTTACAATGGTTTGTGACAGAACAAATTGAAGAAGAAGGAAATGACAATGATATTATTGCCAAACTGAAATTAATTGGGGAAAATGGAAATGGGTTATTGATGCTGGATAAAGAGCTATTGGCTCGTGTTTTTACGCCAGATACAACATCTGAAAATGCTTAATGGTAAAGTAGTGTTTAGAACTTGATTGAATTTAAGATATTATATTCAATAATAAAATATAAAGAAGGTATTAAATATGGCAGAAGAATGGGGAAATAACAAAGAGTCATTTGATGTGATTGATGTAAGAAAGTTAACTGGCAATTTTCTGCCAATGGTTCTTAAAAAAGCCAGTGATGTTAATGTTGGCAAAGGAATATGTGTTGTCCAAAATTTTGAGCCTATTCCACTATATTCAGCACTTGCTGATTTTGGGTTTGAATATTCTACAGAGAAAATTTCAGATGATGAATACAGAGCGTATTTCTACCGAAAAAAGATGATAGAACCTTCAGAACCAACTACGATGGATCTTCCTTTGAAGCCAACCGCAATGGTCAATTTTAGTAATATAGATAGCAATCTTGCCAATATTGCAGTAAATTTCTGGGAATATACCTGGGATAAAAAGAATCCTGCAATTAATATGAAAACAAAATTACTGCTGTCCCTTTCTAATGCTGTTGGTGCAGGAAGATTTCGCCAAGCAACGCGAGAATTAGTGAAGGCTTATGCCCTTGGAGTGACAATACCTGAACTTGATGAACTTTTTGCTCTTTTCGTATGGAATGAAGGATTTGGTGCATTTGCCTCAAATGTAGGCCCATCAGCCCTTTTTGGAGCATATCAATACATAAAAAAACTTGATGAATCTGGAAAGAAGCGAGAAGAGATAACAAAGATGCTCGCGGATAAGTTCGGTGAAAAGAATCCTCGTACCAGCACAATGTTCAAAGATAAAGTAAGAATGTGTGAAAAAATCAAGGGGTTACAAAATCAAAAAATATAGGGCATTCAAAAATAATTTAATAACAAAATATTGGGAGATAAATAAAATGAAAAGTTTGAAAGGAACTAAAACTGAGAAAAATTTAATGGACGCATTTGCCGGGGAATCTCAGGCTAGAAACAAGTATACTTATTTTGCAAAGGTTGCAAAAAAGGAAGGATACGAACAGATCGCGTCTTTCTTTTTGGAAACAGCCGAAAACGAAAAAGAGCACGCAAAACTTCATTTCAAAAAACTGAATGGAATAGGAGACACAATTGAAAATCTCAAAGCAGCGGCATCTGGTGAGAACTATGAATGGACAGATATGTATCCCACAATGGCAAAAGAAGCACGGGAAGAAGGATTTGATGAAATAGCTGTGATGTTTGAAGGTATTGCTGAAGTGGAACAAAGACACGAAACGCGTTATAAGAAACTTTTGAAAAATCTTGAAGATGGTAAATCTTTCAAAAAAGATGGTAAGGTATATTGGAAATGCCGCAACTGTGGGTATATTCATGAGGGAACTGAGGCACCAAAAATATGTCCAGTATGTAAACACCCACGAGCATATTTTGAAGTTTGGGATGAAAACTATTAATGATTGGAGGTAGAAAATATGACAAAGTTAAGAGAAATATATAAATGTGAATTATGTGGAAATATTGTAGAAGTTCTGCACGATGGCCCTGGCGCACTTGTCTGTTGTGGGGAAGAAATGAAACTTCTTGAAGAAAAAACCGAGGATGCATCAACTGAGAAACACGTTCCATATATTGAAAAAACGGAAAATGGTGTTATCGTAAAGGTTGGTCAGAACAAAGATCACCCAATGGAAGAAAAACATTACATAGAATGGATCCAAGTGATTGCTGATGGTGTTTCGTATAGAAAATTCTTGAAACCGAGTGATAAACCACAAGCAGATTTTGAAATCAAAGCTGACAAAGTGGATGCAAGAGAATATTGTAACATTCATGGACTGTGGAAATCGTAGGTTATAAATATTCAAAATTAAAAAACTGGAAGTAAAAATAAGAATATGTAAAGAAAGATAAAGGGAGACAAAGAAAATGTTTTGTTATCAACGTGAAGAAATTGCAAGAAAATACAATGAACCAGTTGATCTTAATATGAAATGTGGGGAAATCGGTGTTAAAGGATGATTTTGGAAAACACACCAAAAATGGTTGGAATGATCTATGCGATAATTGCCTTGTTTATTTTGGCATACCTGTTTCATAAAGACAAATTTAATCGAAAGATTGGATATTTGTTTCTCATCATATCTTCACTGATGGGGTTTTTGGTTTTTGCACCAATGTTTCCAAATCAACTACAAGTTCTTCTTCTCGGAAATGTTAAACAACTTGGAGCACCCATCCCAATTGTTATACTTGGTCTTGTGTTATTTATTATTCTCACGTTTGTATTTGGGCGAATATTCTGTGGATACCTCTGTCCCATCGGTGCATTGCAAGAAATTGTTTATCTTATACCAATAAAGAAACTTAAAATCAAAAATAAAACGCTACCTATAGTTTTCCGTATGATCTTTTTTATCGCATTTGTTGTTTTAGGCATAATCTTTTCAATAGGGATTCTTACGTTTTTTGGCTTTTATGATTTTTTCAATTTGAATATTAATTCGATTTTTTTCTACATATTCTTAGTCTTGTTAGCAGCCTCAATCTTTGTTTATCGGCCGTTCTGCCGATTTTTCTGTCCTTATGGTGCCTTACTTTCTTTAGTCTCCGTTAAAGATCTTTTTAAGTTAAAAAGAAATGAAAATTGCATTGATTGTAGAAAATGTGAGGAAGCATGTCCAACAAGTGAAGCAGGCAGAAATGATTTAAAACAAGAATGTTATATGTGTAACAGATGCAAGGATGTTTGTCCTGTTAATGCTATTGATTATAAGAGGGGGAAATGAGAAATGATTGGAAAATTACCTGAAAATATATTGGAAGCCGTTCTTGAAACACTGCCACTTGAATTCTCAGTTGTTGATGAAAATGACAAGGTACTTGCTTGGAATAAACATGAAACAAGGATTTTCAAAAGGCCAAAGGGCGTTATCGGTAAAGATGTTCATAATTGTCATCCTAAAAAAAGTGTTGACAAGGTTGAACAAATACTAAGGGAAATGAAAGAAGGAAGTAGAGATAAAGCACAGTTTTGGATAGATCTACCGATTGGTCCAAATGAGGAGAAACAAAAAGTTCTCATTAGATACTGTGCTCTGCGAGATTCTAATGGTAAATACTTGGGCTGTCTGGAGGCATCGCAGAATATTGGTAAGTTACAGTCCATTACTGGTGAGAAACGATTGCTTGATTAAAAATAAGTATTGGTATAGAGATTCCCCCCTATTCCACGGCATTATTTTTTCATGTTGAATTCGGAATTGCAATGACTTTCATTTCGATATTTCACATACTTTGGCATTGGAAATATTTTAGAAAAATGTTGACGGAAAAAAGTTAATTTGAACGATCCTAGGCAGTTTACTTGCAAAAGGTAGAAAAAGATATACTCTAGTCAGAGGACATACTCTTTTACATTTTTGGGACTATTATCAATCTGATCTTGTAATTCCATCTTCTAAAACCTGCACAGATTTCCATTTTCCTTAAGCCATCTTTCTTTTTCCATGTAGTCAGGCATCGCTGTTTCAACCAGTGTCCAGAATCTACCAGAATGATTCTGTTCAATAAGGTGTGCAAGTTCGTGAATACAGACATATTCTAAAACTTCATCTGGGGCAAACAACAGTCTTGTCGAAATATTTATATTTCCGGCATTGGAACAGCTTCCCCAGTTTGATTTGTTATGTTTAAAAAATATCTTATTTATTTTCCGGTTGAAATGCTTTTCATTTAATTCATAAATTTTTTCCTGCAATTTTGGCAATCTTTTATGAGCAATACATCTACTTATAAGCGAAGAGATATGATTATTCTGCGCCTCCTTTGAAAGATTGTCCGATATGAAAAGTTTAATTGTATTGCCCATAGGTCTAGCAGAACTGCCCCTCTTGTTTTTGAATTCAATTCTAAGAGTGAACTCATCATCACCAATTTTTAGTATGTCTCCATTTTTGTATTCTTTCTGAGGTTTTAGCCTGAATTTCTCAGGATTTTTCATTATTTTGTTTTTAGCCCAAGTTTTCATTTTTTCTAGTTGTTCATTCTTTTTCGCGCTACTCAGAAAAGAAGGTATTCGTATGTTTATTGCTGTTCCTCTAATAGACACACGGGAGTTACTCCTGTTTTCATAATGAATTTTCACCAAGTATTTGATTCCATTTATTTCTAAGAGTTCAGTTTGCATATTTTTTAATCTTTCCTATGATTTCTCCATAAATAACTATGGAAAAGAGGATGCCGATTCTTTTTCATTTACAATCTCATCTTCTAAATAAACTCTAGTTTTGAACCACGTTGTCGCATCTTGTGGGATATCTACCATTAGAGTTATTTTTTCTTTTTCCCCTGGTTTTAAAGAGAGGATAATTTCAGTCTCGATATTAAATTCCAGGTTATCTTGTATATAGAAACCTGCGGTAACTAGAATGTTTTTGGCTATACCACTACCAAGATTTTCTACAATTAAGGATGCCTTTACAAAATCACCTAGCTCTGTCTCTTTAAATATCGTTATACTATTATTCTTCCATTTGTGAATAAGTAAAGGCCGGGACGAAATAGGATAGACTGTTAGATTAGATTTTGACTTATACTCACTGGGTATAAAACCAAGTTTGTGACTTGCCGTTGTCTCCAAAAAATAGTAATTATCGATATAATGCTCATAACTCGAGATATTTTCATCCAGGCTTACTCCAACAGCCATATGCCCAGTTAATCTAAACAGTGCAACATCATAGCCCATTCTGTATAGTATGCCTGCAGTTAGAATAGCCAAGTCTTCGCAATCTCCCCCACCAGCTCCATTAAATATTGTCTCAACTGGATAACGAGGATATTCAAAAGATTCATTTGTTTCGCTATCTTTTTTATATTCAAGGTTTTGAACAAAAGATGCGGCAAAATTTATCTTATCAACATCATCTTCTATGTTGGAACCATACATTAAACGATCAATTAACAAATCGATGTAATCGTCATCATATAAATCAAAGACATAAACGCCGTAATCCTCAAGGCGAACCCGATCAATACTGCTATAGTATGAATATAAAAACTCAGGATATGGGATACTCAGTCGACGGTTACGTCCACCATATTTCCATTTGAATTCCTTTGTTGGTACATCATCCTCTATAACAACAGAAAAAGAACCATTACCTATTGTGCCCTCAATGGAATCTTTTAACGATATAGTAAAAGTCGTCCCCTCAGAAATATCTTCAGTATAAACAAAGCAATCAACATCTTTGCTCTCACTCGGTAGGATTACACTAGGCAATACAAGACCAAAATAACTTTTAGAATCAACATTCGTCTCTGCATTGTATGGATATGCAGGTGTATCCCCTTTGTTGTATACCTTCATGACTAACAGCGAGTAATCGTCTTTCCATGATTCCTGTTTCCACACTTTATGTGTACAAGAGGAAATAGACAATTCTGGGCCGTTAAAAGAAAACGTTTTTTCAAATATCTCATTATTGTTTTTATCATATGCCCTTAACGCATATTGGCCGGACGTGACAGTCCCTCTGTATGGGGCCAAGTGAAGAAGGGTACTATTACTCCCATAAAAAAGCAAATCTGAGTCAAGTAGGCTACCGGTAGGTCCAAAAATTTTAATCGTTATAGTTCCAGTACTGGAAAAAACAAGAGATAAACCTGGAAATCCTTCATCATCGCATACATCCCAGGAGGTTAACAAAAAGCTTGTACCAAATAATAAGTCTTCTAAAATGCATCCTGGTAGAGAGCTAAAACAAACTATTGTTAAAATCGCATAACATATGATTTTTTTACTCAGATGCATACAAATTACTAAACCGCCAAAGTTTCAAGTTTTCCCTCTATCACACTTGCAAGCCGTTTCATACCTTCCCCAATTTGATCATTGGAGGGGTATGAAAAATTGAGTCTCATTGACCGGCCACCTCCACCATCAACATGAAAAGCCTTACCATGAACATATGCCACCTTATTTTTTATAGCATCCAAGAACATAATTTCAGTATCTATCCCTTCAGGCAGAGTAACCCAAGCAAACATTCCGCCCTTGGGTTTATTGCAAATATACCCTTCAGGGAAATATTTTTTCATAGCGTCCATCATGAGATCTCGTTTTGGTTTATACATTTCATTTATCTTCATTATATGTAAATCCATGGATCCGCGTCTCATAAATTCACTGGCTATAAATTGAGTAAACGTATTTGTGCAAAGATCCAGTGCCTGTTTACAAATCTCTATTTTTCTAGTTAGTTCATCGGATGCAATGGTCCACGCAAGACGAAATCCGGGAGAAAGAATCTTTGAAAAAGTAGACATAAAAATAACATGACCTTCATCGTCAAAGGTTTTGATAGGTCTTATATGATCCGCATCGTAACTAAGCTTTCCATATGGGTCATCCTCAATAATAATTAAATCGTATTCACTCGCTATGTCGACGAGTTGTTTTCTGCGCGATTCTGACATGATGACTCCCGCAGGATTTTGAAAGGTTGGTACTACATAGATGAACTTTGGGATGATATCACTCTTCAGTGAATTTTTTATCGTTTCCTCCAAGAGGTCCATTCTCATTCCATCCTTATCTAGTGGAATACCTGTCAAGTTGCTCTCATAACTTCTAAAAGCATTTATTCCGCCTAAATAGGTCGGTGATCCAACAAGTGCAGTGTCACCGGGGTTAAGAAATAACTTACCAACTGCATCTAACGCCTGCTGTGACCCACTAGTAATTATCACATTGTCAGCAGTAATATCTTTCATCCCATCTTTACATGCCCTCTCTGCAATAGATTCTCTAAGCTCCAGCAAACCCTGAGTGGTTCCATATTGTAGGGCAGTTTTACCATGCTTCTCCATTACGAATTGTATAACTCCCTCTAAATCTTTTATTGGAAATGAATTTGGACTTGGGAGGCCACCTGCAAATGAAATAATTTCGGGATCTTGGGCAACTTTAAGTAATTCACGTATTACTGACTTCCTCATTTTTCCTGCTCTGTCTGAGTATAATCTCTCGATGTTTTTCATAAAATCCACTAATCCCAAAATCTGACCAAGTTTTATATGTATTTCGTAAAAAAATTGAAATAGTTGTAGATGGATGAGGGGACGTTATTCCTCTTCTTTTCCCCAAAACAATGGTTTCAGATGTTCTTCAAAGGCAGGCATAGTCTCCATTGTCCCCCGATCAATGTTGAATCTATGCATGATATGTAAAGCCAGTTCATCGTCTGAAGATAATGTTCCTCTACTGCCATCGAACATTTTGTTAACTTCTTCTTCTGGTTCTACGATTTCATCTCCCATTCTATCAATAAATACACCCATTTGGTTATTTATAAGTCTTTCCCTTTACAAAAATGGTTTGTTCTCCTTATCAGTCCACACACATACATTTTTTAAAAAATACCTTCAACTCTTATATTATGTTGTCTAATCTGTTCGATCATTGCCCAATATAGGGAATACTAGAAAGATTTATTAGTGGATCTAAAGCTCTACTTTGTACATACATAAGGAGAGATGAAAAATGGAGGCAATCATTCTTGCAGGCGGATTTGGCACTAGGCTTAGACCGTTCACATACACAAGGGCAAAGTCGCTGCTACCCATACTAAACAAACCCATGATATCGTATCTGATAGATTCCTTACCCGAAGAAGTGGACAAGGTTATCCTCGCCGTAAATTATCGTAAAAATCAGATAGAAAGATATTTCAGGGAAAACGATTTTGGAAAAGAAATCATTGTTAATGATGAACCAAAACCTCTTGGTACAGGTGGGGCAGTGAAATTTGCTGAGAAACACATCACTGGACGGTTTCTAGTGTCAAACAGCGACATCATATGTTCGCTACATCTTGATGACATGGTCAAGTTTCATATTAAGAATAACGCTGTTTCAACCATTTCTTTATGGCCTGTGGAAAATGTGTCTGAATTTGGCGTGGCAGACGTAGAAGATAATGGAAACATTGTTGGTTTTGTGGAGAAACCAAAACCAGAAGATGCACCGTCTGATTTTATTAATGCGGGAGCATATCTTCTAGAACCGGAAATTTTGGACTATATAGAAACTGACCGTTTGATTTCAATGGAAAAGGAAATATTCCCTCAAATAATCAGTGATACTGGACGTTTTTTTGGTTTTAAATTTGAGGGATACTGGATGGACATAGGTCGTATCAGCAGCTATCTTGATGTACATAGATTCCTAATAAGGAAGAACAAAATGGAAAATTATCTCGGAAGAAACTGTGAAATACATGGCGATCTAAAGAACTGTTGCATAGGGGATAATGTTTATATCGGCAGTAATTCAAAACTAAACTCAACCATTGTTTACGACAATGCAAGAATTGAAGATAGTGCCGTTTTAAACAACTGTGTTGTTGGCGAAAATTGTAAAATTGGTAGTCATTCAAATCTTAAAGATTCAGTTTTTGGTGACAATGAAACTATAGCAGACAACATCATTATGGACAAAGAAGTGGTTTGGACTCAACCAGTTCCAGAAGGTTATCCAAAAAAACAAATAGGAAATGTCATTGGAGAATAATCTATCATCGATCTATCCAAATGTCCCATAAGAATGAGTTCTTGTTATCATTCTCCCTTTTTCTGATCGTAAAATCAATCAGTTTTTTATAAGGGATTGTCAATTGCGGTGTAATGAAACTAGACATTTCCAAACACATTTTTAGAGCATACGATATACGAGGATTGTACAAAAAGGACATTTCTCCTGAAATATTTTACAAGATAGGACTTGCTGCAGGGAATTATGTGAAAAATGTAATTCATGGAAAACAAATTGCTGTAGGCAATGACATCCGTCAATCTAGCATTCCATTAGTGCATTCATTCATTGCAGGAGTATCGGCAACTGGAATAGGCATAGTCTATATGGGAAACACTGCTTTTGGACAAACTCTATTCAAAGGATGGGAATTAAAACAAGATCTCATAGCTTTTGTGACCGCCAGCCATTTACCACCCGAATGGAATGGAATCAAATTTTATTATGGGGATGGAGTAGGTCTTCCAGAGAAAGAATTGATGAAAATACGGGATTTCACACTTAATGATGATTTTGATGCTGTTGGCTGGGAAAAAGTAGGGGATGTGGAATCGGTAGATCCAAAAACAAGTTACAAAAACTTTTTCAAATCAAAATTTAAATTCAATAAAAAACTGAAAGTAGCTATCGATTGTGGAGGCGGCAGCACAACACTTTCAGCACCTGATGTCTTTGATGCTGTTGGGCTAGACACAGTACATGTTTTTTGTGAACCTGATCCGTCATTCTCAAAACGCCCCTCTGAACCTAAACCAGAGAATTTGACAGTTCTAGTTGACGCAGTGAAGAAGAATAATTGTGACTTTGGTGTTGCTTTTGATGGAGATGGAGATAGATCAGTAATAGTTGATAACACGGGCAAGGTATTGTCAGCAGATGAAACAGGAATCATTTTAGGCAAGTACGGATTGGCTGAAAAAAAGGGTACAATAATAGTTAATGTTGAATGTTCCAAAGCAGTAAAAGAACAGCTTGAGCCACTTGGATTCAAGGTTAAACAGATACCTGTTGGCCATACATTTTTAACTCTAGAGGCGAAACTAGAAAAATCACCTCTTGGCATAGAATCCTCCGGTCATTTGATACTTCCGGAGTATTTCCTATTTGATGATGCGTTAGTGGTTCCATTAAAAATAGCAGAAATACTTGATAACAATGAAAAAACTCTTGGTGAACTCGCTGCAGAAATTCCCACATATCCAACAAAAAAGGAAGTCATAGATTGCGATGATCAGATCAAGTTCGATGTTGTAGAAAGATTGAAAGTTGAACTCACAAAAGAATTTGAAAATATTAATGCAATGGATGGTGTAAGAGTTGATCTTAAGAATGGATGGGTGCTCATCCGCTCATCAAACACAAGCCCGATAATCAGATTAACAACCGAGGCAGACAATGAAAAGGTATTATGTCAGCTAACAACACAATTTATGGACAAAACAGAAGAAATCATAGAGAAATTTAAGGGAGAATCCAAGTAAAACTCCCCTTAGACACCGATATTTTCGATTATTTATGGTAAACTACGGTAAAGTCTATATGAGCTTCCAGGTTACGATATTTTGCTTTTAGGTGTTAGAGATGACAAAATTATTTGGTACAAACGGCATAAGAGGCGTTGTTAACAAGGATATGAACTGTGAACTTGCCCTTGGAATCGGTAAGGCATGGGGCACTTATCTAAAAAAAACTGTTATAAGACCAAAAGTTGCCATAGGAACAGATGCAAGACTTTCGAACCATATGTTGAAAAATGCAATTTCTGCAGGACTACTTTCAACAGGATGCGATGTTATTGATATTGGTCTTGTGCCCACACCCGCTTTACAATATGCAGTTAAAGAAAAAGATTTTGATTCAGGTGTAGTAATAACTGCTTCACATAACCCCCCTCAGTTTAATGGCATAAAAGGAGTTGCTAGTGATGGAACAGAATTCTCCAAGGACGTGGAAGAAGACATAGAGAGAATATATTTTGAAAAAAATTACTCACTTGTAGAATGGAAGAGTGTCGGAAAACTTTCAACGTGGGATGACGCCGTCGATTTTTATATAGATGGGATTTTATCAAATGTCGATGTCGGCCTTATAAGGGAACAACAGTATCATATTGTTCTTGATTGCGGTAATGGTGTAGGTTGTGTAGCAACGCCCATTCTCCTTGAAAAGTTAGGGTGTAAAATTACTGAGTTATATTGTGAGCTAGATGGAACATTCCCAGGACATAATTCAGAACCCGTTCCAGAGAATCTTGGAGATCTCATACAAAAGGTAACTGAAGTGGGAGCAGATCTTGGCGCTGCTCAAGACGGAGACGCAGATCGTGCAATATTTATCGATGAGAATGGAACCTATATATGGGGTGATAAAACATTGGCCCTCGCTGCAAAATATATAACAAAAGAAAAGAAAGGTGGAACGACCATCACACCAGTTACTACATCAAGTTGTTTTGATGACGTAGTCACAGAAAATGATGCCGAGGTAATACATACTATGGTAGGTTCACCGGTTGTAGCACGTACAATGATTGAAAAAAATGCCGTTTTTGGCGGAGAGGAAAACGGTGGACTCATATTTCCTGAGATGCAGTACTGTCGCGATTCGGCAATGACAATTGCAAAAATAATGGAAATTATGGCAAGAGAAAACAAGACGTTATCGGAGTTAATTAAAGAAATTCCAATATACGAGGTACATAAAACAAAGATACCTTGTCCAAATGATAAAAAGGAAAGGGTCATGAAAGAATTAGCTGAACAAACCAAGGACGATAGCGATGTTATAAAGGTAGATGAAACAGATGGTGTTAAACTCTATGTTGAGAATGGATGGGTGTTGATGAGACCGTCTGGTACAGAACCAATATTTAGGGTGTATTCGGAATCAAAAAACAAAGACCGATCTGAAGAACTTGCATTAAAATATAAAAGATTGGCAGAGAAAATAATTAACAATCAATAGTTTCTTTGTCTTTATCGTAAGATCCTCTTGAGAGTTTAAATTCTCACTTTTTAATAGGAACCATTATATCTTTCCAACATATTACTATTCTATACTTATTATATTTAGGAGAGATAGGAAAATGAGAAAGAAAATAATATTTGTAAGTCTATTGACAGTATTTCTTATGATGATGTTGCCAGCAGTGCCAGCAGTGGAATACAATACAGCAATAGAGGTCAATGAAGCTCGCCTTCTTGAAGAAATACAAAACATGAACATTGATGAATTGAAAGAAAAAATTCTTAACATGAATGTTGAAGATGAGGAATTAAAAGAATTGCAAAAACAACTCAACGATGACACAGCAAGTCCGCAATGCATAAGATTAGTTCTAAGATTGATATGTATGCTACTTCACATATTTGTCAAAATACTACTTTTGCCATTAAAAATAATGTTGATACCCTTGAAAATACTATTCCTACCTTTGAAAATAATATGCGGCATCCTCAGCATACCTTTCAAAATAATTGGTCTGTTCCTACATATCATACTCCCAGGTACACATCACCATTGCTAGTCATCATGAATGTAGTTAGGACATATGCAAGAACAGTAACAGTTCTAGCATATTCTTAAAGTGAGATACAATCGGCCAATAACCTAGGAATTGATGGTCAGAATCAAAACAATAATTGTTGGAAAAGTACAATAATTAGAAATGATAAGGGTTTCTGCCAAAAGTATGGAGTAAAATCATTTACAAACTGGTATTTATTGACAATTTAACAGCTTCAATCATTGTTTCCAATTCCATACCATTTGGATCTTGAGAGTTTAAAAGTGGAACGTGAATAAAACCCGCTTTTGTTGAGAGTTCATGATCTTTAATGTATCCTAAAGTTTCATATAAAACAGCATTGCATACATATATCCCTGCAGAAAAACTCTGATGTGCAGGGATGTCCGCTTTCCTTAACTCTTTTGTCACTTCTCTAGTGTCAATAGGTGATATCCTAATAAATGGACCATCTGGATTTATCCTTCGAGGGAATAACCAACTACTTTCATTTAACAGTGGTATTTTTAGGTTTACACCAATCTTTTCTAGCTCTATTGAAACAGCACCAGGTGCAAGACCAATACTCATTACAAGTAATGGATCATAGTCTTCAACAGCCTGAACAACAATATCCACAGATTCATCAAAATCTACAGGTAAAACGATACCGACTATCTCCGTATCATTAATGTATTCCCCATTAAGTGCCTCTGCAATCATCTGAGAAGGATTGACATCATATATGTCGAAAGGTTCAAAACCTGTAACTAATACAACAGCCACTTCAGAATCAACTGTATTGTCCTTGGTATTAAAACCTATAAATGAAGTGCCATATGCTAGAGAAGGAGCCATAACAATCAGAATAATCCCTATGGCGATAGTATTCCTGGTTGACTTCATCTATAATTTTTATGTAGTTATATGTTATAAAATTATTGTTTCCTTAAATCCAAGTCAATTTTTTGGATCTTGGTTTATGCAATGTTGATGAAAGAAATGCATTAATAGTACCTTATTGATTAGCGGGTAAAAGTACAGAACATGGAGAATAGTATGACAAAAGAAGAAGAGCTACAAAAATATATGGCGTTGATCGAACAATATAAAGAGCAATTAAATTCATTAGATGCGCAGTTTTCGTATTTACAAAATGCAATTATGGATCAAACCAAAGCTAAGCTGACTTTAGAGCATCTCAGTAAGAGCGATACTGGTGTTGATGTGTTGCTTCCGATAGGGGGTGGCGCTTTTATTGATGCCACCGCAAAAAAGACGACTAAAGCTCTTTTTGATGTAGGTGACGGAATAATAATCGAAAAAACATCTGATGATGTCATTGATACAATAGATAAAAGGATAAAGAATCTACAACAAACTGAGGAAAAAATATCGAATATGGCACAAAAATTGCAAACAGAAGCAGCAGAGGTTACCGACAAAGCACAGAGACTTATGTCAGGAATGCCATTAGATGGATAATAATCTTTTAGGTATCTAGAATGTTTAAATTTTTAAGGAAGAAACTAAAGAAATTTGAAGACAAACTTGAGGCTGAACTGCAAGTAGAGTTAGAAAAGGAAACGGAGGGTGTTGAGCCTGAAGAACCTGTCGAAAAACCTGAGTTAGAAACCATAGATGAAGAGAAAATCGTGGTTGAAGAACCAAAGGATAAAATCACTGAACCCAAACCAAGGGAATTGACAGATTCGAAGATAGAAAAATTGGTTAAAAAACCAAAGAAATCTGAAGAACTGACAAGAAGGAGAAGGATAGAAAAACGCAGGCGAGAAGAGCATATCGACAAGCAAATTGAAAAAAGTATTGAGACGGAATTAGAACATACTTTGAGGACAAGGAGAAGCATTGAAGATGTCGTAAAGACTGACAGGAAAACGTCTCGCGGTATCAGTGAAGAGAAACTTAATGATCTGCTTTGGGATCTTGAAATTGGACTTCTTGAATCTGATGTGGCATATTCAGTTATTGAGTCTATAAAAAATGACATTAAAGAAGAGCTTAAATATGTCTCAGTTGAAAGGTCAAAGATTAGTGAGTTAGTTGAAAACGTACTTCGAAATGCAATTGAGCATGTTTTGAAATCAAGTGAAATGGACTTTGATGAGTTTATTGACAACAGCAAGAAACCTGTTGTTATAATGTTTGTAGGTGTGAATGGTAGTGGTAAAACCTTATCCATAGGTAAGATGGCTACTTTACTTAAGAAACGTGGGAAATCTTCTGTAATGGCTGCTAGTGACACATTTCGTGCTGGGGCCATTGAGCAGTTGGGCATACATGCAAATAATGTTGGCGTGAAACTTGTAAAGCATGGGCCTAGTGCTGATCCAGCGGCTGTAGCTTTTGATGCAATCGAGCATGCCAAGGCAAAGCACAAGGACGTGGTCTTGGTGGATACGGCAGGTAGAATGCAGACAAATGTTAATCTTATGGATGAGATGGCGAAGATAAAACGTGTTGCAAAACCTGATTTGATTCTTTTTGTTGGAGATGCCCTTGCAGGTAATGACGCGGTGGAGCAGGCAAAACGATTTAACGAGGTTGTAGGAATCGATGGCGTTATTTTGACAAAGGTAGATACTGATGCCAAGGGCGGTAGCGCACTTTCTGTTGCATATACCATTGGTAAGCCTTTGCTTTTCATTGGCGTAGGTCAAGGTTATGAAGATCAGATTCCTTTTGATCCTCAGTGGATGATAAATAATATATTTGGCAAGTAAGGAAACAATAGATCCAAACGAATTTTTCTTCTTTTTTGATAAGAGTTGTCAAAGATACTTGGTACCATTTGTACAACAAGCCCTTAATAAACAAACTTACAAAATAGGGAGTGAGGAATGATAAGAATGATGATTGTAGGTCAAATCTCAAGCTCAGAAGGAGCAAAAGAAGTGGAATCCATAGCAAAACTACTAGTTGTTGGAAATCGAGCCAGAGAGCTTGCATTAAAAGCAAAAGGGGCGATGTAGGAAATGAGTAAAGAAACTAAGAAAAATGATATTAAAAACAAAAAATCGATACCTGATGTAATAGATATAATCTGGGTCAACATCTAATCAATTTTTTAAATCCCTACACTATTTTTTTGATCAAGAACCAACAAATCTTTTTGATGACTGCTGATAATTGCTCTTGAAGTATCCATATCAGCTATTATACTTATATACCAAACTTAGAATAACATAATTGATACCAGTGGAAATAAAGTCGAGAAGAGAAGTTCTAGATGATGTCATACGAGATGCCAAGAAACATCCCAAAGGGTGGAAGGCAGTTTTTGGAAAAGACAAAGAACGGTTATCGCAGGATTACTATATCTTCAATCCAAATACAGGTATATACTTGTTAAAAGAATATCAAAAAAATCCTTTTGATGTGAGGGGAATCGGTGGGAAAATAGCAAGACATGTCGATGAAGACATTAAAGCCGACATATCCAAATACGCGGGTGATTTTGGAATAATACAGGGCGACATTAGAAAAATTTCAAAGAATATCCTGAAAGGGATACACCCACAGGATATATTTGACTCCGCGATAAAAGGTGAAAATGAAGATATGGGTATCAGTATGCCAATGAGGGGACGTGCATCTTCATCAAAGGACTCTTTTACTCATTTACATAGTACACTATCAACAAAACAAAAAAGAATCGATTCAAAATTTGAAAAGATGGCTACAGATGACGGTTTGTATGATTCGTATGGATAAAATAAAAAGTTCATAACAGGTATTCTTCTATTTTATCATGTGATGTTTTCCTTTTTTCTTGCACATCGGTCAGCAGTTTTTCCATTAGCTGAGCGGCATATTTTTTACAGTTGCCACACATTTTCTCTCCATTTTTACATGAGAGATGGATATCC
>JAUWOO010000130.1 GCA_030612095.1 Thermoplasmatota archaeon
TTTTACATATTACGTATTTACGTAATAACGAAAATGGGTGTAAAACAAGTTGACTAATACAACAGAAACGGAAGAAAATCCAATTGAAAAGATGATTATTAAACCATCATATTCCGTAAATTCGACTGAGTTACGGATTAAACAATCAGAAATCAAAAACATATCTAGACAACAATATCATGGGGAATGATAGGACACGAGTGCTAGATAAAAAATACGTGGCGTTACACAAGTTTCAGCTTTATGGTAATCCAGCTTTCAATCCATATGAACCAGTAAACAATGGGTAAAATCTAAAGATTATTCTTCTTCAGGTTCAGGAGGGTTATCCTCTTCGCCATTACTTTCCATTATTTTTGCAACTGAAACTACTTTATCACCCTCGTTAAGTCTCATTATTCTAACGCCCATGGTGTTTCTTCCCTGTATTCTTATATCCTTTACAGGAATTCGCACCATCATGCCGTTTTTGGTAGTTAGCATTATCTCTTCATCATCCGAGGCTTCTCTTACAAAGAGTACTTTACCATTTCTTTCATTTGTAACAATGGTTCTTACTCCCTTACTTCCACGATGTGTTTTTCTATAGTCTTGAATCGGGGATCTTTTTCCAAATCCATTTTCAGTTATTGTGAGTAGATTGCCCTCCTCTCCCACAACTGCCATTGAAACTACCTCATCGTCCTTATTTAGACGGATACCTCGGACACCTCGTGTCGAACGTCCTATCGGCCTTGCCTCTCCTTCGTTGAACCGGCATGCTTGACCGTTTGCCGAAGCTATCATAATGGTTTGTTCACCATCTGATAGTTTGGTGCTAATGAGTTCGTCATCATCATCCAAATTGATTGCTTTGATTCCGTTAACTCTGATGTGTTTATATGCAGATAGAACTGTTTTTTTAATTGTGCCTTTTTTTGTAGAAAATACAAGATAATGTTCATCATCAAATTCAGAAATTGGAATGGCGGTCTCTACATATTCTCCGTCCTCAAGTCTTGGTAACAGATTGATTATTGCTTTTCCTTTATGGTGTCTGCTCCCTTCAGGAATTTTATATCCCTTAAGCCAGAATGTCTTTCCATGATTTGTGAAAAACATGATATAATTGTGTGTGGATGTAATAAAAGAGTCAACAACAATGTCTTCATCCTTTGTTTTCATACCTATGAGGCCTTTTCCACCACGGTGTTGAGTCCTATATGTTTCAGTTGGAATGCGTTTTATGTATCCTGATTCTGTGATTGTAATAACAACCTCATGTTCTGGGATAAGGTCCTCCATGTCAATATCGATTTCCCCCTCAACGATCTCGGTACGGCGTTCGTCTCCAAACTTTTCTTTTATCTCTAGTAGCTCTCTTTTCATCTCATCTAATATGTTTTGCCTGTCACTAAGAAGTTCTTCTAGTTCTTCGATTAACTGTTTTGTTTCGTTGTAATCTATCTCTACTTTTTCAATTTCCATTCCCGTAAGTTTCTGAAGTCTCATCTCAAGAATTGCTTTGACTTGTTTTTCAGAAAATTCAAATCTTTCCATCAATTTGTTTTTAGCCTCTTCGGCTGTTTTACTCGCACGAATTATCTTGATTATCTCATCAATATTTTTAAGGGCAATCATGAACCCTTCTAAAATATGCATTTTCTCCTTAGCTTTGTTTAAATCATATGTTGTACTGCGAGCGATCACTATTACACGATATTCAATGTAATGTTGAATAATTTCTTTTAATGTAAGAACCTTCGGAGCACCCTCAACAATTGCTAAATTGTTAATACCAAATGTTGTCTGCATTTCAGTGTGTTTGAAAAGTTGCGACAAAACAACGTCCTCTATTGCATCTCGTTTCAACTCAATAACAACTCTCATCCCATCTCGGTCACTTTCATCACGAAGATCAGAGATGCCCTCAATTTTTTTATCTTTTACAAGAATTGCAATGTTTTTCAAAAGATTGGCCTTATTCACCTGGTAAGGAAGTTCTGTAATGATTATTTTTTTCCTGTCCTCTCCTTCGATATGAGTGCGCGATCGAACACGAACAAGTCCTTTTCCTTCGGAATACGCAGCAAGAATTCCCCCTTTACCATAAATAATACCACCCGTGGGGAAATCGGGACCATGGATGATCTCCATCAGATCAATAGTTGAAATATCTGGTTCATCAATAATACGAATAGTACCATCAATGACCTCAGTGATATTATGGGGTGCCATGTTTGTGGCCATACCTACTGCAATACCAGATGAACCATTAATCAACAAATTAGGAAGAACCGCAGGGAGCATAAGCGGTTCTTTCAAACTACCATCAAAATTATCCGCCCAATCAACAGTGTCTTTTTCAATGTCTTGTAGCATAAAAGCAGCAATCTTGGACATACGAGATTCTGTATATCGCATAGCTGCTGCACTATCGCCATCGACGCTACCAAAATTGCCCTGGCCGTCAACAAGAGGATATCGAAGGCTGAAATCCTGAGCCATACGAACCATGCTGTCATATACTGCTTGGTCTCCATGCGGGTGATATTTACCAAGACAGTTGTGTGAGACCATTCCATTGGCTATAAACTCATGATCATTTTCTACTTCAATATCAAAAGTTACTTCTTCATCAATTTGTTCGACTGAACTTACTCTTAAAAAACTTATTTTCTCTTTAATAATATGTTCTATAAAACTGTTTAAATCAGATCCAACTCTATCTAATTTTTCTTTAATGCCCCATTGTCTGATTTGTGATAAATGTAAAGGTTTTGTCTTTAAATCTTTTGAATACCGTATCTTACATCCATTAGGATAAAATATTCCATCTCTGAATTTTTCTCCATTTACATCCTGGTACCATCCTCCCCCAAGATGATAATTACTTAATTCATCAAAAATAATCTCGCCTGAATGCGGTATAATATCATATTTAGACCATGCTTCTCTTTTAGTTAACTTTCCCATAGATAATTCTTTTATAAGGGTTTTTTTTCTAAAATGGGCTAAATTTAAATTTTTTGCAAGGTCAACTGCATTGCTTCCATTTATCTCCAGATTAAAAAATGGATGATGATCAATAATTTTTCTACCATCTATATAATATTCTTCCAACTCTTTAGAAACATGTTTTGAACAAAAAATCTCATTATGTTGTAGAAGTAGCATTAGTTGATTAATCATCTCTTCAGAAATTGATCCGTAATGAATCATATTTCTATTTTTATGTACGGATCCATCTCCATCTATCAAACCAGAAATAAATGAATAGATTGCCTTTTTTGGTGAATTAAAAATCTGCTGAGGTATCTTTTTCGTAAGTGCATTTACACTTTTTAAATTAAAATTTGAAACAAAAAAATCATTGATTTCTTTTCTGTTTACTCTGACATAATAAATATCTTTACTCCTATTTGACTTCAGTTTATATTTCTTTTCTTCAATAGTTGGTTTATAATCAAACTCTTTTTCAACTATAAATGCTACTCTTTCTGCAATTTCTTTATTTGTTCCACCATAAAAACAAATTCTTGGATGCTTTTTTAGACTATAATCATCAGAGATCCATCCATCAGAAAGGAAAATACCTAAAAGATAGCTGATATTTTCGTTTAAATATTTAGATAAATCTTTTACCTTATTAAGTTTAACAAAACCAGAAATTTTTGGATACTCACGTTTTATAACAATAAAATCGCCATCTGTTAAATCCTTTGCTTCTTTCCAATCAAAACTCATATCTTTTGTTAAAACTTTGAATTTTTGAGATTTTGTAACCTTATTTTCAATGCCGTTTTCTAAGGTGACTTTTACTAACTCTTTTTTTGGCATTATAAATAGTTCTTTAACTTTTTCAATGCCATTCTGAGTGTAAACCTTATCTCCTCTTGAAATATCTTGGATGGGTGTTAGACCTCGTTTGGTTAAAACCATAGTATTTTCAACAAAACATTCACCCACAAGACGGGCAGATTTTTTATAAGAACTACGATTTGTAAGTCCCATATCATTCATGGCATACAAAATACGCCTATGGACAGGTTTCAAACCATCTCTTACATCTGGAAGTGCTCGGCTCATAATAACACTCATAGAGTAATCTATGAATGCACGTTTCATCTCGGATTCAATTGTTCGGATATATTCTTTCTGGGGTTCTGTTTCATCAGTCATAGTAAATCAAACCTCCTAGATATCTAGGTTAGTCACCTCTTTAGCATGGGTTTCAATAAACTCACGACGTGGCTCTACTTTTTCCCCCATCAAAATTGTGAACAACTCATCTGCTTCCACTGCATCATCAACAGTTACTTTCACAGTCATACGATTCTCGGGATCCATAGTTGTCTCCCACAACTGCCCTGGGTTCATCTCACCAAGACCTTTATAACGCTGAATTCCAGCACCAGTCCCACCAAACTCCTCTATTTTTTGTTGTTTTTCCCGCTCAGTGAACGCATAAGCAACCTGTTTA
>JAUWOO010000039.1 GCA_030612095.1 Thermoplasmatota archaeon
TTTATTGGCACTTTCTTCACATAAAATTTATGGCCCTAAGGGTGCTGGGGCTCTTTATGTCAGAAATGGTGTGAAGTTACAAACAATAGCGCATGGTGGTGGACACGAAAAGGGGCTTA
This sequence comes from Thermoplasmatota archaeon, assembly GCA_030612095.1. Taxonomy (GTDB): domain Archaea; phylum Thermoplasmatota; class E2; order DHVEG-1; family DHVEG-1; genus JAUWWG01. Next base: position 120 of record JAUWOO010000039.1, read on the forward strand.
GAAGTAGTACGTATAACACGCCTGGTGTTGTTGGTCTTGGTAAAGCATGTGAGTTAGGAAAGACAAGACTCAAAGAGGATATGGCACATCTTAAAAATTTGAGAGACATGCTGATTAAAGACATATTAAAAATAGAGGAAAGTTATCTTAATGGTCATCCTAAGAAGCGTTTAGTTAATAATGCTCATTTTAGATTTACTGCAATTGAGGGAGAATCTCTTAATCTTATGCTTGATGACAAAGGAATTGCTGCTGCTACCGGCTCTGCGTGTTCTTCGAAAAAATTACAGGCATCACATGTATTGTTGGCCATTGGTCTTAAACCTGAAGAGGCACATGGATCATTGCGGTTAACACTTGGTAGAATGAACACTAAAGAAGATGTTGGATATGTTGTGGAAGTGCTACCTGAAATAGTACAAAATCTTAGGAACATGTCTCCATTATGGAATAGATAAAGGCATTGCTTATGGATGAACAGTATACTGAAATGGTAAAGGATCATTTCTTCAATCCAAGAAATGTTGGTGAAATAAAAGATGCTGATGGTGTTGGCACGGTAGGAAATCCTATATGTGGTGATATCATGACTATTTATATCAAAGTAAAAGATGAAATAATTATTGATATAAAATTTAAGACATTCGGATGCGCTGCGGCTATAGCCACTAGCAGCATATTGACTGAAATGGCTAAAGGAAAAATGTTAGATGAGGCACTTAAAATAACGCGAGATGATGTTGCCAATGAACTTGGAGGGCTACCAGCCATAAAGCTTCATTGTTCCAATCTTGCTGCAGATGCACTTCGAAAGGCAATAAAAGATTATAGAAAAAAAAATAAAAGGTGAGTTTATGAGTTCATATATATACATTGACGGATGGAAATCAAACATAAGGTTTTCCTCTGCCCACATAATACCTGAATATGAGAAATGTGGAAGACTGCATGGACATACTTATGCGGTTCATGCAAAGGTGGTTGGTAAACCGGACGAAAAAGGTATAATTCTAGATTTCTCCATATTAAAAGATGCGCTTAGAGCGGCGGTGGGTATGTTGGATCACAGGATATTAATTCCTGAAAAAAGCGGTGTTGTAACCATTGAAAGGGAAAATGATAGTATTAAACTGAATTCTCTTGGAAAACTCTATGTTTTCCCCATGAATGATTGTGTTCTGTTACCAATTAGCTCTACATCAGCAGAAAAACTTGCACAATATATATTGGAGATAATTGTAGAAAAGATTCCTTTATCAAAACAGATAGAAAGTATAGAGATAGGTGTAGATGAGGGATTTGGCCAGGGTGCAAGAATGTCAAAAACATTTGAGGAGTAACTTTTTACATGGTGCAAAGTGCGGTCTGTCTTATATCCGGGGGACTCGATTCTTGTGTTACAGCATTTATAGCAAAAAACAAAGGCTGTAACATATATGCTCTGTCCTTTAACTATGGGCAACGACATAAAAAAGAAATAGAATGTTCAAAAGATGTTTCGTCTGCAGTAAAAGCAAAAGACCACATTATTTTTGATCTTGATCTCCATAGGTTTGGCAAGTCATCATTGGTAGATGCTTCTTCAGATATACCCGAGAGTTATAACCTAGAAAATATTGGAAAAACTATACCTTCTACTTATGTACCAGCAAGAAACACGGTTTTTTTATCCATTGCTTTGGCATACGCAGAGGCTATTGATGCCGATGCAATATTCATTGGTGCTACTGCCCAAGATTATTCTGGCTATCCTGATTGTCGACCTGAATACATAAAGGCATATCAAAAAATGGCAGATCTTGCAACCAAGAGAGGGGTCAAGGGAAAATCCATTAGAATAGAAGCACCACTGCTTTATCTCACAAAGGCTGAGATAATAAAAAAAGGTTTGGAACTTCGTACTCCTCTTGAAAAAACGTGGTCTTGCTACCAAGGTGGTAGAAAAGCTTGTGGCAAATGTGATTCTTGTTTACTTAGATTGAAAGGTTTTAAAGAAGCGGGATATCACGATCCGATAGATTACAAGTCTTTGCCGGATTGGTACAAATAGAGATATAGTCAGCATTCACCTGTTCTTTCTTTTGTAGTAATCATAGACATCCAAAGATATTGGTATGGTTATGAGAATAACTATTAGTATCACTAGGCATGTAATACAGTCTGAAGGCACATTATTTACTGTAGGTTTCTCTTTTCCGCCCCAGAAGCCCCCCGATACTAAGTCGTTGAAAAGGAGATTTATTGTTCCAATCCACGGTAGCTCTGATCGTGCTTTTCCTGTTATCCATTCCGCTTTTATTGGTTCACTGCAGATACCGCCTGCCTGATCACATCTATTATTTGTGATCGGGTTATCTCCTTGTGTTATGAATCCAGAATGGCTTGGTTTGTAGTTATTTAGGCCGAGTTCGCCAATGGTTACAGATGTCTCGTTATATAATCCATATTCTTCTACGGTGTAAGTTTCATATGTTTCATTGTATTCTATCCAGCATCTTGCTCTATGTATTATCTGGTCACTATCGGATCTCCCGTATTTCTTATATATAATAACGTCCCCGTAATCTCCATATGTCTGCAAGCTACCTTCACCTTCTGCTTTTGCACCGCCAAAATCACTGCCCCGAGTAATTACATCATTTCTACCATTTACTTTTACCAGGAGCACCATATCACCAGCATCTATTGTACCAAGTCTCCCAAATGGTTCATTCTCATGCATCATGCTGCCAGATTCTATGGCAACCATAGGTGCGCCAAACCATTGACCTGTATATGTCCATAGTGCCATCAGTATCATAAAAACTACAAATAAAGCAACAACGACGTCTCTAATTAACGATATTTTTTCGTTATCACTATGCCAAAACCGTAAAAATAAATCTTTGAGATATTTAATATTCATCTGTCATCCCTTCCTCTCTTTCTGATGTTCCCCCTATTTGATACAATGCTTTTTGTCGCAGATCCACATATAGGACATATCTTTAAGTTTTCTTTGAAATTTTTACCGCACCCTAGACATCGACGACTCCATATAAACCTTTTTGTTATTCCTCTTTGACTGATGCTTTCAAATTTTATGTTTAGAACGTGTGCTACATTTTGGATGGAGTAATCATCTGTTAAAATGATGGACTCTTTGTCATCATCTGCATTTATGTCTAATGCAAGAGCCAATACACTCATATCGGCCTCTGATAACCTGTCTAGATCTCCTGTTTCATTAGAAATAGTCTTTATCTTATCAATTGAGCCTTTAGATGGAGAATTAATAGCCAATCCCTTTTCCATAAGGAATTGTAACGCCTGATAGTCCCTTCCACCTGGTTTTAGCTCATCGGAAACACTAGATGTAGTAATCATTATAGCATTGTCTAAATTGATTGGCTTACCTGAAAGAATTGCCGATGTGTCTATTATAAATATCCTTGATTTCTTCTTAGGGTTCATCCAAGGTGAGGGTAAGCATTCTTTTGATATTTTATTTTAACCCACTGGGATTCTGAGAATAAAATAAGATCAGATTCTTTGACTTGCTGGTGGATAATCATTTATATTTACGAGCTTTTGTTCTCCACTTTTCATGTCTCTTACAGTCATAGAGTCCTGTTCCACTTCTTTTGGACCGATTATTATGACTTTTTCTGCATCTATTGAACTGGCATATTTTATACTCTTACCTATTCCCCTTTTTAAGAGGTCTATGTCCGTTGAAATGTTTTGATTTCTTAGTTTTTGGACTATCTCCAATGCTTTACTTGTCATATCTTCATTTACTGGTATTACATAGACATCTATTTTTGGTGTGGGAAATTGATATTCCTCTGCCTCTAGGGCAACAATAGTGCGATCAAAACCTATTGCAAAGCCTGCAGTGGATGATTCTCTCCCGCCGAACATAGAGATGAGTTCGTAAGCGCCTCCGCCACACAGCTGTTTTTCCGCTCCAAGTGATGGTGCCTCTATTTCAAAAACAATCCCCTTGTAATAGTCAAGACCTCTAACTATACTCATCTTCAGCTGATATTTCTTCACATTAAATGAGGCTTCCAATAACTCAAGGATTTTTTCCAGGTTTGATAACTCTTCTTTAGATTTTTCTTCTTCTTTTATGTAGTTTGAAATTTTCTTTATGTCTGAAGTCTGGAGCACCTCTAGAAAATCATCCGCATCTTCTTTTTTAATCCCAAAATCATGCAGTGCAGACAAAACGTCTTCAAATTGAGATTTATCTATTAAAGGTATCAGATATTTTTGTTTGTCTTTTGGCAACTTAAGCACATCAAACATTGAGGACAAGACACTAAGATTTCCAATATTTAGTTTCATATTTTTTAGGCCAACTTTTTCCAAAATTGTGTATGCCATGGCAATAAGTTCAGCATAAGCTATTGGTGTGTCAGTCCCAATGAGTTCGCAACCTGCCTGTTTAAATTCCCTATATCTGCCTTTTTGAGGCCTATCATATCTAAAACAATTGCCAAAATAGAATAACTTCAAAGGCTTTGGTTCCATTTGCAATTTATCGACATAAAAACGCATTACGGGGGCAGTTAATTCTGGCCTCAGGGCAAGATTTCTGCCACCCTTATCACTAAAAGAATAAATCTCATCTATAACTGCATCGCCCGATTTCGCTGTAAAGAGTTCCAAAGTTTCGAACATTGGGGTCTGAATTTCCCTGTATCCGAATGTCTTAAAAGTTGATCGCATACATTCTTCAACATATCTTCGTTTTTCCATTTCTTTCGGAGAAAAATCTCTTGTTCCCCTAGGTATTTTGAACACGTTTTGATTGTATAAAAACTGCGTTTAATATTGTTTCGATATGGAAAAACTTGCTAGATTGAATATTTATTGATAGTAAAATATGCAGAAACATATAATATTCACTAACCATTGGAGGATGATTAATTCTCGTTTACTCTTTCCTTTCCTATTCTTTAACATATTATCTCGAATTTATCAAATGAAGCGGTAGATGTGTTTTATGGTGGAGTTTCAATGAGTGGATATTGTGGAATTGTTGATTTAAGGTAGAAAATATAAATGACAGATATAAAAATGAAGCTTGCATAAATAATGATTTCAATTACAAAATATATCTCTACAGTAAAATTTAAGGCATGCTAATGTATTACATGTATGGGGAATCTACTTGTTAAAAAAGGAGTTAACTGTTGGTATTATTCTAATCTTTGTACATTCAAGTCTTATACCAATGGTATCTAGTTATGAATCTGAAGAAAATAGAACAATCTATGTAGACGATGATGGTGGAGCAGATTATACAAATATACAGGATGCAATAGATAATGCAAGTGAGGGGGATACCATTTTTGTATATGCTGGAATTTACTCTAATTATATCCCCAAAAATGAATATTGTTTCCTAATAGATAAATCAGTTAAATTGATTGGTGAGGATAGGAATAATACAATTATTGATGGTCAGTATTTGGAAGATATTGATATTATTTATATTTCTGCTGATAATTTTAAAATCGATAATTTCACACTACAACATAGTGAAATAACTGGCTATGGCATTAAAATTGATGATTGTTCTAATGTAACAATTTCAAATTGTAGTTTCTATAACCATACTTTAGCAGCTATCGAATTAATTCGTTCTTGTATGTATATTAAGATTTCAAACTGCTTGATAGCTGATAGTAACGCTGGAATTGGATTAAACGAAGATAGTAACAATAATATGATTTCCAATTGTTATATTGATACGGAAAGAATTTCGTTGAGTTTTTCTTCTTCAAATACTATTGTATCAAATTGTAAAATAAGAAACGGTATTAGCCTGTTCTGGGGTTCAAACAATACAATTATAAATTGTTCAATTTCAGATAACGACGAAGGAGGATATGGCATTCAAATTGGATACACTTCAAATAATACTCTTAGAAATAATTCATTTAATAATTGTAGTATATTTTTCCAGTGTAATTTCATATATGAATATTATCATGATATTGATTCTTCAAATTTAATCAATGGAAAACCAATATATTATTTAATTGAAGAAAATAACTTTGAATTTAATAAAACTGCTGAAATTGGGTATATAGGTTTAATTTCATGTAGAAATATAACAGTTAAAAACCTTGATTTATATGGAGTTGCATTAGCAAACAGTTCCCTTTGTAAAGTTGATAATTGTTTTTTTGAAAATAATTATCATGGTGTAACAATTGATTTGTCATCAAATAACATTATTACTAATTGTTCATTTTCTAATATATTGGAACCTATTAGAATTTTTAAATCATTAAACAATACAATTGCAAATTGTCAAATGCCTTTTGGGCGTGAATATGGGTTTGGTGTAGACATTCGTTATTATTCATATGATAATAATATAATGAATTGTTTAATTAATGGATTTTATTATGGTATAAGTGTTAGTGGTTATTCTAATAGGAATAATATTTCTGGTTGTGTTGTTTCTAACAATAAATATGGTATAGACTTTGATAGTAAAGGCTCAATAACAGGTTGCAATATCTATAATAACGAATTAGGTCTCACAATCTATGGTTCAAATAATATCATAATTGGAAATAATTTTTTCAATAATACATACAATGCTGCCGCCTCAGAATCAAATAAATGGAACATAGGTAATTTGGGTAATTATTGGGATGATTGGATAGGCATTAGATTTCCATTTTTAAGATTTCTTCCGTATCACATTTCAGGAATAAAAAACTTTGACTGGCATCCAGCAAAAGAACCATATGATATTCCAGCAGAGGGGGGCGTGACAGGAGATGAATATTAAGAAACTGTTGGCAGTTGGAATTATCCTGTTGTTCATTGGTATAACGTATGCACCAGGCATTATTGCTTATAATTCAAGTCTTGTAAACACTATCTATGTCGATGATGACAACACCGAAGGACCCTGGGATGGAACACAAGAGCACCCATATCAGCATATTCAGGATGGAGTTATAAATGTAAATAATGGTGATATCATTTTTGTCAATAGTGGATTCTATCATGAAAATGTTAATATTGATAAACCAATAACATTGATTGGAGCGGATGTAAGGAATACAACTATTGATGGAGATAAGAGTAATCATGCTGTTTTTATAAAAAGCAAATCAGTAAAAATATCAGGATTTACAATTCAAGAAGGATATACTGGGATATTAGTTGCAAATAGTAGTGATATATCAATAAATGATAATTTTATTATAGATAATATAGTTGGAGTTGCCATAAGATGGAACAGTAACAATAATTCAGTTTATAACAATGAAATAAGAAGAAATAAAAACATTGGTGTCTTAGTCGATCATGTGAAACGAGAAAAGCCAAATTCTTTTTTAATGAATAATTTCATTGATAATGGAGAAAATGCTAGAGCATACGGTGTTAAGTGTCAATGGAGTGGCAATTTTTGGGACGATTGGATTGGATTGAAATTTCCATTTCTTAATTTTTTCCCCTATCTAGTAAATTTTTACCCTTTAAATTTTGATATGAATCCTGCAAGTGAGCCATATGATATTTGAGGGTGGAGGCGGAGTAGAGAATGAACGGGTTTCTATCTGCCTTTCTTGTTCCATGCTGCATTGATGCCTCACCATACTATAACTATATCTTACCGGTGACATAAAAATGGCCTTGACTTTCCAAAAGTATAATATATATCTGATAAATTACCCTGCCTTCTTATTCCAGCCCAATCATAAATATTTGAGATAGGAATTGATAGTATGACAAAAGATGAAGAGATCATTATAAGAGTTGAGAAAGGGAAAATAAAAAAATTAAAAGAATTGGGCATTTCTGCTCAAGAAGTGTTTTCCAAGGGCTTATATGAACTTTTAAGAGAAAAATATGGTGAGTATCTCACATCTGATGATGACTTTGATGAATTTATGGAGGATGATGATTTCACAGATTTTATGGGGTCAAAGAATAAGTTTGAAGAGATTATTGTACCAGATAGTGACATGGACAATAACTAGTAATTTCCCATCTCGTAAATTTCTCAAAAATAGCTGTTTTATTCCAGTGTGGCGTGACGTTTTCGCATGGTTTCTTCGGTCTCATGTTTACCTTCCATAAGATCTGCCACTAGTCCATCTAATAAAATCCACACGCTCGCCTCGAAGAGAGTTCCAAGTGGAGCAAGTTTTTTTCTTTCAGCATCGTCACAGGTTGCAGAGATGAATAATGTTATATCTGCATATTTTGCAATTCCAGACTTTCTCTTTCCTGTAACCGACACTACCTTTGCACCGATATCATGAGCAATCTCTGCAGTCATCACAGCAGGAATTGTCTCCCCGGATCCTGAGACTATTATTACCATATCTCCTTTTTGAACAGGTGCCGTAATGGTTTCACCAATAACAAACGTTTGAAACCCAAGGTGAACAAGTCTTATTGCAAAGGCTTTTGCAACAAGTCCAGATCTGCCTGCACCATAGACAAAGATACGATCAGAATCGAAAAAAAATTTTTTCACCTCGTCAATATCCTTTGGGGATACCTGACTTAAAATATCTTTCAACTTTCGTTGGACGTAATTAATCGATTTGCTAAAGACTATTTTTTCATTCATAGAATCTCCGAGAGATCCCTATAATCAGCCTCTTCTTTGCCCGTTCTTTTCATGATGGCCTTTTCAACCTGTAGTCGCATATAGACTGCGTCATGTTCCAAGAGAGGCGATTCCGAAATAAGTGTTACGTTGTAGTTGTTATCAAGAATAACTTCAATCAATGGAGCAAGTGGCATATCTCCCTTTTTAATCGGAAGATGATATTGTTCGTTCCCATTTTCATACAACACACCAGTGACATGCATAATATAATGTTCTAATTTAAGTATTTCAAGTTTTTCAAAAATCTCTTTGAAATCCTCTTGCTTTTTAAGACAGCCATTACCTCTTGCATGTACGTGACCTAGGTCTACGATTGGTACCACACCTTTCACACTGCTACAAACTTCTATGATCTCATCAAGATCCCCGAAAACCTTCTGTTTGCCCATTGTTTCAAGGCCAATTTTTGTCTTGATTTTTTCTTTTCTGAAAGTGCTGGATAATTTTTTTGTGTTTTTAACGATCTTCTTCAGTGTTTTTCTTTCACTTTTATCTCCATAATATCCTGGATGGACTATCACTGTTTTTGCTCCCATCTTGTCTGCAAGTCTGGCTGAGAACAATATTTTTTCAAAACTAAATTCTGCTTCTTCATCATCTGCCAAATTAATGTAATAGGGAGCATGAACATGTAGCTCCACATCGTTTTCTTGTGAATATTCCTTCATGAACTGCGCTTCTTCATCCTCCATAACATACAGTCCACGTACAAACTGAACCTCCATGGCATTTAAATCAAGAATTTGTTTTGTATAAACCAAACCATCTTTATTTGTTCTACCCTTACAAGAAAGGGGTATACCTGCTTGTCCTATCCTTATCATAAATATTACCTCCCACCAAATTAAGCCACTTTATTTTTTTCCCATATAGCAATTTTTCTGTTTTTGGATTGTTTAAAAAATTCTTATGCCAACTCCTCTAAACGGCTCATAATGTTCCAAATAAGTGTTCTACCATGTAAAGGTATATTTGGATCATTTGCTAGTTCATCAAGGCGTGAAGTAGCACTAGCAACCCGTACATCTAAGGGATCCAATTCATTAAGTAGAGAAACTTTAACCTCTTCTGCGCCTCTCCTAATATTTCTTGGAATGGAATTATCTTCATGAAGCATATCTAGTCCGTTGCATACTTGTGCAATTCTGTCATCTGGCATAGGCAATCACTCTTCTGTTATCTCAGCAGTGTAATACGATATGAGATAAAAATATTTGGGAGGATTCATTTTTCAGAATATTGGGCATTTAGTAGTTCAAGTATCTCAGATGAAATATTTTTTCCTACTCCCTTTACTTCCATAAGTTCTTCCTCTGGCGCATTTGTAATGTCCCGTATACTGCCAAAATGATCCAAAAGCCTCTTTGCAAGAACCGCAGAAACATTGGGGAGCCCTTCTATTACAAACTGTTGTCGTTCTCTCAGTGACATCGAAGTTTTTTCTTCACGTATGGCAACTGTTTTTTTATCCTCCTTTTGTTCTCTTTTTGCCATAACCTGCAAGAGATCAGCAGTTTCTGCCGAATCTTTTGTAGTAATTACGGGGACTCCAAAATCCACGTTTATTGATGCTAAACTTCCAAATATTGCTTTATGACTTATGTTTCGTTTTGTAAGCAAGTTCTCTCCTTCTAGAATAAGAACTGGTCGAGGATATGCATCCCTCAATTGCGCTATCTGTCTAAAGAGTTTACCGCCTATGAGTGATTCTAGAAAATCATCAACACTTTTACGTTCAACACCTATTCTGGATGATAGCACATAGTCTCCAACATCTAGCTGTTGAGGTTCAACGTACATTCCATTGGCTGTGAGATTTCTCACTACCTTTGAGCGATATTCTCTATGATCCACCACTACTTTTATCCCTCTGTCTTTTTTTTCATAATCCCTCAACGTTTTTTGATCCTGAGTTTTTTCTGATTTTCCGTCATAAAGCGACTTAGAATCTTCCATTCTTTTACTGAGCTTAGATCGCAAAAGTTCAAGTTCGGATATCATGCGTTTTTCTCTTCTCTTTGCAGCCCAATAATATCCCTCATCTGGGGTGCCTTTTGTAATTAGTATTATGACATTCCCTGCCATTTTACGTCCTGTTCGTCCTCTTCTCTGGATGTTTCTTATCTCAGATGGTATGGGCTCATAGAATACTACTAGCTCAGTTGATGGTATGTCAAGTCCTTCTTCAGCAACAGAAGTTGCTATCAAAACATTGTAATTTCCCTCTTTGAATTTTTTTATTACATCAGCCTGCTGTTTTTGTGTAAGACCTCTGTCCTCACCCTTGCTGGCTTGCCCAACGAATCTTACCGGTCGAGCTTTTTCAACATCTTCCAATATTTTAGCAACATATGATGATGTGTCACGATAATGTGTAAAAACAATAATTTTTGAATTTGGTTTTATCTCTAATTGATGCCTTACGATGTTTACAATTTCCTGCAGTTTAGGATGTTCAATATTAAGGGACTTAACATATGCAACAGCCTCCAGTACGTTACTATCGGACATGATTGCTCTTGAAGCTTTACTACTACCTTTTGAAACAGCTTCTTTTCCCATCCTCTGAAAATAATTTTTAATTGCATGTACTCCCTGAGTCTGAAGGAGTTCTATAGCATAATGTATCTTTAGTGCCTCACTTTGAATAGATGCAGCTTTAAACAGCATTTTAGGGGGGTTTGTTCTAGACCTGATTTCCCCTTGTATTCTTTTTTGCGCATCCAACAGTTTTGTACGATTTATAAGGGAGATGGAAGAGGATTCTACCACACCTACATTTTTTAATATTTTAAGACGTTCAGAAAGAGCCTTGCGAAGGAGTTGTATTGTATATGAAAAATCCTCTGGTAAAGGCACCTCTTTCCAACTCATTTTCAGATCATGTACATATGGTTTAACATCTGGATCATATTTTGTTCGTATCTCTATGTTGCTAATGTCAAGATTCCTGCAAACGTCTAGTATCTTTGAGACCTCGTTTCCAGGAGATGCGGTTATGCCAAGTACATGTCTATTGCCCCTGTGTTTTTGATACATCTCCGAAACAAAAACATATGCATATTCACCTACTGCATGATGTGCTTCGTCAAATATTATAAATGAAACATCTTCCAGATTCAATCTTCTAGATAAAAGATCGTTTTCTATAACTTGGGGCGTAGAAACAATGATTCTGCTTTTATCCCACATCTTTTGCCGTTTTGCTGGCGGGATCTCCCCTGTAAAAATGACAATGGATTCTTCATCAATTGTTAGGAATTGTTTCAGGGACTGTGCATGCTGCGTTACCAGTGGTTTTGTCGGGGCCAGAAATAATATTTTATTGTTTTCTTTTTCCAGTTCTTTTGTTATCAGCATTAATGCTATGACTGTTTTTCCAAGGCCGGTGGGTAAAACGACCAATGTGTTAGTTTGAGATGAAGAGTTGGCTATGTTAACCTGATACTCTCTTGATTCAACGCTACCTGTCTTTATGAATTTATGTTTGATATACACAGAAAAAGGAATATGATTGAGGTTTTTGTATATTTGGGGTGACATCTTCCCTGACATGAATGTTGGGGCTTCCTAACCAGTATCCCGTTGGAAGCACGGTTCATGGCTAGTTCATCCCCAATTGTGCCACAAAACCCTTGGAAATACCAAAGATCGAGCCAGTGACACCTTCAGATTCATCACTACCATGTTCAGGGCGATAGTCACTGTCGCCCAGATTCTTTGACATATAGCCAAACAATCTTCTTACAACATTATT
>JAUWOO010000070.1 GCA_030612095.1 Thermoplasmatota archaeon
CTGCAAAAGTATTTCTGTAAATGGCCGCTTGCCTTTTTTGAAAGCCGTTTTCACTCCCCCTATAATGGCATCCATTAATTCTTTTAATCTCCTTCCTTGTATCACCTCGACTAACTTTGAATATTCGCTCATATCTGGAACAATCATATCTGAATTGTTTTGTTTTACATTGATAAATGTAGTGAATTTATCATATGGTCCACCAAGGTACATTTGTGCCATTGAATGTAAATCAACAGAACCTATCGAAACCGTAGGAGTAATGCCCTCGAAAACTCTTTTCCCCCCTTTGTTGAATTCTTTACCGATGCTCTCACCCATCAGCTGTCTATACCATTTTCCAACTGATTCTAGATCATTACCAAATAAAAATAAATCATGGATGTTTTTACCTTTTTTACGATGAAGGTATATCAATGTGGCACTTACGGCTGCAGGATTTTCAAGAAGATTATCACTTAAACATTTGCTTTTCATATCGTGTGCTCCCCCCAATAACTGATCAGTCTTGATTCCAATTAGCCCCAAGGGAAACAAACCCACTGGAGAAAAAACAGAATATCTTCCACCGACCTTTTTTGGTATTTCTAGAACATCGAATCTATTTTCTAACGCAAAGTTCCAGAATTTTGAATTTTTGTCAGATGTAACGACCACATATTTTTCATAATCTTTTTTATATTTTTTTAATAACTCAACCAGTATCTCAAAATTAGCTATCGTTTCGGTGGTTCCTCCCGATTTACTCACGCCATTTATGATAACATTTTCTCCTTTTTTCAAAACAGGTTTGATTATTTTTATGATATCATCGATTAAATCAGAATCGACAGTGTCGGCATACAACACTTTTATGTTTGGATTCAATTGATTATGCAGCTTTCCCAATATGGCCTCCTGCACCGCCATAGTTCCAAGATTACTCCCGCCAATCCCAACAACAATTAGATAACTTGGTTTTAATTCCTTTTTTTCTTCTACAAGCATCTTAATTTTTTTTAATGCTTGTTTGTCATCAGGAAGATTAATAGAGGCCCTGTCATCTTCATATCGCAAAGTAACTGCATTATTCATACACTTAATTTCTTCTAGTAATTTTTCCGCTGTATGTACAAGTTCTTCAGATAGAATTAAACTATTATCGTATGAGAAAAATATTGGGCTCATTTTTTCCTCCTTTAACCTATCATTTCATAACATCCACGTCCTTATAAAATTGTAGCCTGAAAGATGATATAAAAAGACTTAGTATACCATATAAATCACCAATGGGATACGAGAAGAAGATGAATTCTATTGAGAATCTGCCAACAGAACTTCCTGAAAAAATCAAAACCCAAATTGAGGAGATACGCCTAGATAACACCAGTGGATCTACAAAACTGGCAACAAAATCTGCTGAAACGTTGATTACTCTACTGGAAAACGTTGACGTTTCATCACATTCTCAACTTATTGCATACATTGAGACGGTTTCGAAGGAGTTAGTAAAGGCACAATCCACGATGGCACCTATTTTTAATCTAGTCAACAAAACCCTGTTAAATATCTGCAACCTGGCTGATGAAGAAAAAATCAGGCAAATTGCACGTGTTTCCTGTCAAAATTTTATAAAAAAGTTGGATACATCTGGTCAAATGATCAGTAAACTAGCTATTGATTTAATTACTGATAATTCAACCATTTTAACCCATTCATATAGCGATACGATTCTAAAAACGCTTCTTTTAGCAAAAAGAGCGGGGAAGACTTTTGACGTTATTTGCACAGAATCACAACCTATGAAAGAGGGAACATATCTTGCAGAAAGATTGGGTAAAGAAGGAATAAATGTAACACTCATCGTCGATTCTGCAACCGCCTCTTTTTTATCAGAAACTCAATTAGTACTTGTAGAAGCAGATGCTTTGTCGACCTATGGTTTGACTAACAAAATTGGCACCCTTGGTTTGGCATTAGCTGCAAAGAAATTCAAGGTAGACTTCTATGCATTGTGTGATTCAGAGAAAATTCTACCAGCAAAATACACAATTAATCTTAAAGAATTAAAAAATCCTAATGAAATATTATCCAAAACTATTGACAATGTGACACCGATTAATTACTACTTTGATTTGACACCTCTAGAATATCTAACAGGAATAATAACAGAAGGAGGATTTATGGCACCCAATGATATAAAACAATATATCAAAAATATGAGCATACACAGAATCTTTTCCGATTAAGTATTGGAATTACAACATAAGGACAAAACAAGCAAATGGATTACCTCAAACGCCCGTAGGATATTGAAAAGATAATATGGCCAAATAACAAGTGCATTTTTATTTCACGATAATGTCCTCATCCCACTATAATCAAACAAAACGCCCCAGTTCTACAAGAATGTCTTCAATTATCTGCTTTCTATCTTTTGTCACACACATACACCCAAATATCATTAACCTCTTTTATTCTATCCAACATGGCATATATGTCATCAACAGCCTCTGCCCTCTGAACATCATTTTTTAGGGACTTTAAGTATTTGCATGATGAAAAATACAAGAAAACTATTCTGCGCATTTTGAGAACTCCAAATTTTTCCCCATAAAATTCACAAACATTATGGATATGCTCAGCACATATGTCTTTTTTTTCTTGAAGCGTTGGAAAAGTGAAAATATCGCCAGAAAAATTACACAGGATTTCTGGAATAATCCAAGGATTCCCGAGAATTCCTCTTCCCGGCATGACCGCAGCTGCCCCTGTTTGAAGTAGCATATTTTGAGCATCAATCCCCGAAAAAATACCCCCATTGGCAATCACGGGAATCGAAAGAGTGCTAACTGCTTCGCGCATTTGGTGAATATTGAGAGGGTTTCCGAATTTTTTTTCACCTGTACGTCCGTGAATTGTTATAGCCATAGCACCAGAACAAGCCAGTTTTTGGGAAAGTGAAATAACATTAATTGATTGTTGACAAAAACCGGTCCGCAGTTTAACAGTAACAGGGATATCTACTGCATTGGAAACAGTTTTAACAATTTTGCATGCAAGCAGCTCATCCTTCATAAGAGAAACACCTTCGCCTTTTGAGATTACTTTTCTTACTGTACAGCCCATATTGATATCAACATAATCAAATCCCCTATCTTCAATGATCTTCGCTGCTTTTGCCATAAAGTTTGGATCTTTGCCAAGTAATTGGGCACCATTGAAATGGGAACCGGTAACCTTCTTCAGCATCTGAATAGTTCTTTGGTTACCTTCAACAACTGCTCGTGCATTTACCATTTCCGTTGTGATGAAAGGCGGTTTAAATTTTGCGAGAATTTGACGATAAGGATAGTCTGTATACCCACTGAGCGGAGGTAACATTAGTTTTTTTTCGCGCAAAATTTTTGTAAACAATGATTTTTTCATTTCCGAACACCCAGTTAGAATTATCGATTCAACAACATAGAGTATCATAACCTCTCGTTTTTATTGATTCTTATACAAAAAAATATTATAAAGATAGAAATCATAAAAGTATTGTGCTTAGTAAACTCACCAGACAAGCAACAAAGTATATTACAACAGGATCAAAAGGGTTGGTTCTTCAAAATTTACCACCAAATCTGAATAGAGTAAAGGCAGAAAAACTAGGATTATATCTTCATATTCCATTCTGTAGATCTCCTTGTTTTTACTGCCCTTATTTCAAAGAAAAATACAATAAAGAAAAGGCACTTATCTACAGAGACGCAGTTATTAATGAGATAGCTTTCTATCAACCACTTTTGGAAGAAAAACAGATAATATCATTTTACATAGGCGGAGGAACACCAACAACTATGATGGGAAATGGATTGGAAGAAATCATTCACACCGCGCAAGAATCCTTTAATATGGCATGCAACATTTCCACAGAGACACATCCAAATGATGTCACACCCGATATGATAGAACGTCTAATGTGCATCGGAGTGGAAAATGTTAGTATGGGCATAGAATCTTTTAACGATCATTTTTTAAAAATTATTGGTAGACCCTATGTCGGCGATAGAGCAAAAGGAGCGGTAAAACTACTAATGGATGGAGATTTTGCTTGTGTTAATATCGACCTTATGTTTGGACTACCTAATCAAAAAATAGCAGATGTTGAAAAAGATATCAAAACAGCCCTTGACCTTGGCGTGGATCAAATATCTGCCTACCCAATATTTACATTCCCACATACAAAACTAAAACAGGTTGTAAAAGAGAACAGATTCAAACTTCCAGGGGCAATTGATAGAAGAAAAATGCTTAAAAGAATCGAAGAATTATGTTATGATGCAGATATGAAACGGACGTCCGTATGGGCATTTACAAGGAAAAAAGTGAGAAAGTACAGCTCAGTAACTATACCTCAATATATTGGACTGGGTGCAGGAGCAGGCTCTTTAATTTCAGGTTTCTTTTTTATCAATGTATTTGGAATACAGGAATACATAACATATCTCGCAGAAAAGCAAAAACCACCAATAGCATTAACAATTAATTTCAGTGAAAAGGAAGAAATGACGCACTGGTTATATTGGAGAATCTATGAAACACAGATTAACAAGAAGGAATTTAAAGAGCAATTTGACAAGGATTTTGATGTAATCTTTGGAAAAATTTTGCACTTTTTGAACTGTTAGGGTTGGCAAATGATCAAGGAGATATAATAGTAATGACTGACAAAGGAAACTACTGGATACATGTACTTCAGAATCTTTTTTCTTTAGATTTTATTGGACAAATGTGGAGCACATGCTTAGCTAAAAAGTGGCCCGATGGGATAGAACTAATCTAAAAATGAGCAAATTAAGCCCTATTCTTTCAGTTTTTATTTTCATGACATCGATTTCTTTAAAAAACCATGTGACATACCTCTAAACAGATAAATAAAGCATGAAGGAATTTTCATGGAATTTACAGATGTTATAGAATCCCGCACAAGTACTCGCACTTACCGTGACAAAGAAGTAGAAGATGATAAAATTGAATATGTACTTGAATGTGCACGATTGGCACCCTCGTGGGCAAATGGACAATGTTGGCGTTTTATCGTTGTGAGAGACAAAGAAAAAATTAAAGCATTGTCTAAAACAAGTATTGTAAACAGATGGCTTAGAAAAGTACCAATTATCGTTGTGGCCTGTGGTGATCCTACGTCAAGTGGTGTTAACAATAATATAGATTATTTCACCGTGGATGTTGCAATAGCAATGGAACATATTATCCTTGCGGCTACTAATGCAAGTCTTGGAAGTTGCTGGATAGCTGCTTTCGATGAAAAAAAGGTGAAAGAAGTATTAGAGATACCAAACAGAATCAGAGTTGTTGCACTAACCCCTCTTGGATATCCTGCTCAAAAAAGTGGAATGAGTGATAAAACCATAAAATTGTTTGCACGTAGCAAAAAGAGAAAGAATCTAAATGAGATCGTTCGCTATGAAAAATGGTAATATATAGTTAAACCACATAGTAATCGAACGTTTTTTCGTTAATTGAAGGAAAAGATAAAGCCTTTGATAATTCCACTTTGAATTCTTCCTTTCCTTATGATAAAATCATTTTACTTCATCGACATTATAACTTGGTAGAAATTCCCCTCCCTTTTTCCTCTATCCCCTAGAGTACACCTTATATAGTGAATGGAATATATTATTCGAAAATTTTATGCAATTACTATAAATACATAACAGCGATTTAACAATCATTTTTTATTGATTTGTCTTTTCGCCAGTTCTTCTCTGCTTATATATTTTTTATAACAATTAGGGCAAGTTATAGGTGATTCAGTCGTACTTCTTGTCCATCTGTGTCCACAAAAAGGACAATTCTCCTTTCTCATTATAACGCCCGATGTAGAGTATTAAATGATTTGTTTAAAAACGTATCCTCGAAATCCATGTTTTTTTACCTAAAGATTAACTTACAAAAGATCAGATTAAAACAACCCTAGATTTTCTAGCAATCCATCAAAGATAGACGTAAAAAGAAAGTATATAAGGAGAACCTATATTTGTCGCTGTTTACAATGGAAATAAAAGAGAACGTGTTTGATCTGATGTACGAACCGCTTGCTGGCGCTAGTCTTAAAAATTTGAGCCGGCTTGTTTTACAAAATAAATTGAGAATAGACGTAAGATATATGCCACGGATGATCTACGCAACCGCAATTAGTACTATCATGACCCCATTTCGCATTAAAGAGTCGATGAAGTTTGACAAGAAAATTCAACAAACTAAAATAACAAAGACCCCTCTTTTTATTATTGGACACTGGAGAAGCGGAACTACCTATCTACACAACATGTTAACACTCGATAAAAACTTTGGATATTGCACAACATTTCAAACGACTGCACCGGGTATTTTTTTAGGAAGTGAAAAAATCATCAAACCACTTGTTGTCGCCAGTATTCCAGACAAAAGACCCATGGATAATGCTGATCTAGGGGTAGATTTACCACAAGAAGAAGAATACGGACTTGGCGCTCTTTCACCATATGCATACTACAATGGTTGGTGTTTTCCAAAAAATATGAAATATTACAATAAATTCGTGTGTATGAATGATGTTCCCCAAGGTGTGATAGAAGAATGGATGGATACCTATTTGTATTTCTTAAAGAAGGTGACATTATATAGAAACGGAACGCGACTTGCGATGAAGAATCCTGCAAACACGGCTCGGATAAAAATACTCCTTGAGATGTTTCCTGACGCACAATTTGTCAACATCTGTAGAAATCCTTACAGCGTATATTTCTCCATGCTTAAATTCATGCGGATAGTTATAGCACGCTATTGCGTACAAAAGCCCCCAAAAATGGAAGAGATAGAGGGACATATGATGGATTTATATGTTGATTTGCACAAAAAATATCTCAAAGAGAGAAAACTAATCCCAAATGGAAACTTGGCAGAAACAAAATATGAAGACTTTATTCAAAATCCGATACCCGAGTTAAAAAAGATTTATGCGGCACTCAATCTCGATGGCTTTAACAAATCCGAAAAAGTCCTCAAGAAATATGTAGAATCTCAGGAAGATTTCAAGGTAAGTAATTACAAAATGGATGATGCGGTAAAAGAAAAAATATACAAAAAATGGAAATTCACATTTGAGGAATTTGGATATGAAAAATAGATTTATGCACAATGATATGGGGGCAGAATTAAACCGAGCATTTCTATAACACAATTCCAACTATAAATCCAATTAGGCCAAGACCTGCCGCTATTCTTACCAAATCTGTTGTTTTACCTGCACTTTGTATGTCCCTAAGAGACAGAAACACTGCATAGATGCCCATGATATCTATAGGGATAATAAATAACAGATACCATATGCTTAGAATGTTCCAAAGGAAAGGGAGAGGCGTTAGAAATAAAGTCACAGCTATAAGTAGACATCCAACATACGTGGCAGATTTCTCCCCAATTTGCATTGGAAGAGTTGTTCGTATGAGTCTATCGCCTTCAATATCACGAACATCCATCAATATTTCTCTACCGGTTACAATAAAGAATATTATAGTCGAGAATATCAGGGAATTCTGAGGTTGCCCAACAGCGGCACCACCAAAAACAAAAGATATCGAAGAAACGAAACCAACGACCATGTTTCCTATAATGCCCTGATTTTTGAAAAATTTCTCGTACAAAACAAGGAGAAACATACTAAAGATAGCTATTGCAAAACACAATATATTAATGGCAAAAGAGATGGCTAATGCAATCAAAAAGAATAGTGTCGCGGAATACAAAGCTTCTCTTGCAGTTATTTTCCCAGAGGGAACAGATCTGTTTGGATGACTCACTTTATCTACTTCTAAATCTAAATAATCATTAATGATCATACCCCCCGCTGTTGCAAAAAAAACGACAAGTACAGCAAGAAATAAATTAATTGGATCATACATTGATTCACTTACCATACCACCTACAAAAACACATACCATGGCTAAAGGGGTAGTTTCTGGCCTCATTAATGTAACAAATGCTTTTATCTTATCAAATGATGAATGTTTCATATGTTGTCCTCAGTTGGTGACAGGTTAAACACCAGATAGTCTAAACAGTATATACTATATTTATATAAATATTATTAATAATTTGCGGAAAATGTGGGGGAAAAGCTTTGACACATTGATTATGAATGGCAATGGATCTACCGTTTATTGCCACGCAAACATTTCAGACGGTTGCTATTAATGGCCCATTCATACAGCTCAAAGTTATGATCGCCAATGAGTATCTCTTCGTCAATCTTATGTTTTCTTCGCGCGGTCCAATCTGTGAAGGATTTTTTGACCACATATTTTTTAAGATTTCCCCCAGGCATATCTTTCAGCTTTGCCCCTGGAGTGTTTAACAGTTCCTTTTGATGCTGGAGCCTAGATGCAGAATAATTCCCCTTGTGCATTATGATGGATGTATTGGTCATTAAAAACGTCGTATCAGTAACGTTATCTAGGAATCTTCGATCATGAGAGACAACAATTACTGTTCCACTAAAGGAATTAAGAGCCCCTTCAATGGCCATTTTTGATTCTAGATCCATGTGATTTGTTGGTTCGTCAAGAATGAGAAAATTATATGGCTGCATGATTAATCTAAGAAAAGCCAGTCGAGCACGCTCCCCTCCTGAAAGTTTTCCCACCTGATTATACACAATGTTTCCTCTAAAATTGAACTGACCGAGCAGTGCCTTTGCATCAGTTTCCTTAAGATCCTTCTGATCCCTTAGAACCTCCTCGATAAGAGTATTATCTAGATTTAATGACAAGTGCCCCTGATCAAAATATCCCCATCTTGCACCACGACTAATGTTAAGTATGCCGCCATCTAGTTTTTCGGCACCGGTAAGCATCTTTAAAAGAGTTGTCTTACCACATCCATTAGGTCCAATAAGCCCTATCTTTTGCCCCGATAGAATCTCAAAACTAACGTCATTCAAAATCAGAGTGTCGCCAAAACTTTTACTAAGATTACCACCATCCGCAATATTCTTGCCAGATTTGAAAACGTTCTCAAAATGGAATTTTAA
>JAUWOO010000077.1 GCA_030612095.1 Thermoplasmatota archaeon
GAGATATTTCTGTTCATACCAAATAATTCAATCATCGGTGTCCAGAAATCCGAGGTGGACTACAATCTCCAGGTTGGCAAGGAATCCATTGTTTTGGGAAATTACGACATAAAGGGAAATGTGTTTATTGGGGATGGTTCGGTCATACAGGGATCATTAAAATCCACAGGAAATGTTTTTTGTGGTAAGAACGCAAAGATACAGGGAAATATTAACTCAAATGGGGAAATAAAGGTAGATGAGAAAACAAACATAGCGGGAGATGTATCGGGCGGAAAGATTTATTTATCTAAAATCGCGTCCGTTAACGGTATGCTTTATGCTAAGAATGGAATATCTTTTGTGACTCCATCTACGTATGAAGTCGAAGAAAAGGTGAAACGTTTCGAAAGTAATGTTGGTATCTTAGATGAAGTTGACAGTATGTTGGAGTAGCTAAAATGAGTATGCAGATAGGCATAGTTGGGAAACCAAATGTAGGAAAATCCACGTTTTTTAATGCAGCCACAAATGCACATGCTGAAATAGCAAATTATCCTTTTACTACAATTGATGCCAATCATGGGGTAATGTATGTTCGTAAGCCTTGTCCTTGCAAGGATTTCAACGTTAAATGTACACCACACAATTCTGAATGTATCAATGGAACTAGATTTGTTCCTATTGAAGCCATAGATGTAGCAGGGCTAGTACCTGGCGCAAGTGAAGGTAGAGGCCTGGGCAATAAGTTTCTCGACGATCTGAGGCAGGCACATGCTCTTATACATATTGTAGATGCATCTGGCAGTGCAGATGGCGAGGGAAACCCATGTGGTTTGGGCAAATATGATCCTTTAAAGGACGTAGATTTTCTAGAACGAGAAATTGTTTATTGGCTAAAGGGAATTATCAAAAAAAGCTGGGAGGCTATAGCGCGAAAATGCGAACTTGAAGGAAAAAAAATTGATAGAGTACTTGCAGAAAAATTAACTGGCCTGGGAATTAGAGAAGAGCATATATATGCTGCCATCAGAAAATTAAATATCGATACTGACAAGCCATCCAAATGGACAGATGGGGAAATTCTAGATCTCTCCAAATATATTAGGAAAATCAGCAAACCAATGCTGATAGCGTTTAACAAAAGTGACATTGCACCAGATGAACTAATTGCAAAATCAGACGAAATCAGAGAAAAGGGATATATTGTTGTTCCCACAAGCGCTGAAGCTGAGCTTGCACTAAACAATGCATCAACTAAGGGTCTGATTGAGTACAACCCTGGAAGTAGCGATTTTAAAATCACGAATGAATCAGATCTTAGCAATGAACAGCTTAAGGCTTTGAAATATATTAGAGAGTATGTATTAGAAAAACATGGTTCTACCGGCATTCAAAAATGTATAGAAGAATCAGTTAAAATGTTGGATCTTATTGTTGTATACCCTGTGGAGGATGATACCCATCTTACTGACAAGGAGGGCAGGATTTTACCAGATGCATATTTTATGCCTCGTGGAAGTACCGCCAAGGATTTAGCCTATAAAGTTCACACGGATATTGGAGATCATTTTATACGTGGCATAGATGCAAGAACGCATCGCATCATCGGTTCAGACCATGAATTAAAAGACGGGGATGTCGTCAGAATTGTAACAGATGCTTAAAAATCGCAATTAGTTGACATTTACTTTTTTTATCGCATTTAGTGCATTTAATTCTTCTTGCATGATGTTTTTTCCACCTGCACATATATCTGCGAATTAACTTTTTATATCTACTTTGTGTTACATTTTTTGGGATCACTCAACTCAGAAATTTGTTTTTCTAGGAGGGAAAAAGTTGCCGAGAAGAAAGGATAACAATAAGAATAATTTTTCAAAATTTATGGATAAAAGAATACCACTTGAAGAGATTCCCTTTAAAACTATGAAGATTACGTTACATGCTTTGAAATGGATTTTCCTTCTCATTTTTTTGTTTATTACCATTGGAATATTTGTACTATTTTTGACTGGCGGACAAAACTATATGCAGGTCATACTTGGATATAGCATTGCAGGATTTTTCACGTTTTTTATGGGATATTTTGGTTGGATGCTTGCGGTAAGTATCATGGAAATGATATCAGGCAAGGAATACAATCAAGAGGAACGTGGCGTGTCCTATTATGTCAGAAGAAGGAATAACTATAGGTTTTAACTTTCCTGTTTTGGTCATGGAGACAATTAATTATTTATCTGAGTGATTGCAATATCCATATGTTTCTATGAGGTGGAATTCTGGTAGTAGTATTTGATAATCATCTTCATCTTAGCAGAGCGGGGCGTTTTTTAGACGCTGTGAAGGATTTTAAGAAAGCTGGTGGTACACATTTTGTTTTGTGTCAATTACCAATGACCAATCTAGTAATCAGGGATAAAAGTTATAAATCGTGTTATCAAGAGACTTTAGAAATGGCAAAGGAGATCCGCTCCAAGGTCGATATTGGAGTTTTTGTGACGGTTGGACCGTATCCAGTTGATCATATTAGATTAAGTAAAAAATTTGGAAGAGAAAAATCAATTCAGATAATGAAAAAAGGTATGGACCTTGCATCAGCACTTTGTGAAGAGCATAAATGTATAGCCATCGGAGAGATCGGCAGACCCCATTTCCCAGTGGATGAACAAGTACTAATCGACTCAAATGAGATTCTTCTCCATGGAATGAAAAAGGCTAAAGATGCAGGTGTTCCTGTAGTGTTACATACCGAGAGTACCACTCCAGATCAATGTAAAGAACTTGCAGAAATGGGAAAAAAAGTTGGCTTACCACCACATAAAATTGTTAAACATTATTCGCCGCCATTAGTACTAAAAAGTGAAAACTACGGCCTCATGCCTTCAGTCTTGGCAAGTAAAAAGAATATCACTGCCGCTGTTAAAAAAGGTACGCGGTTTATGATGGAGACGGATTATATTGACGACCCTCGCAGACCTGGAGCAGTCCTGAGTCCAAAGACAGTTCCCAAAAGAACAAGAGAGCTAATAGAAAAGGGAATGCTTACTGAAAAACAGATAAGCGAGATACACAGGGAGAATCCTGAAAAAACATATGGGATAAGTTTAGATGGATAGGATTTTAAATAGATATTTTATTTGTTATTTGAGGCAGATGGTTAAATGAGCCCAAAGAATGCAAATCGCAATTTGTGGAATATTATACTGGTAGTACTTGCAGCAATAATTATAGTTGCCGCATATATTCTTGCGAGTAATCCTGCAGATGAACCAAAGATTCTTTTCCCAGAGGATGTAATGAGTAACTATGAAGAATATCTTGGCAAAAGCATAGTAGTTGAGGGATACTATTACCATGAGAGCGGACCCGCAGGAAAGGGAAGTATCATATCAAGTATAATTCAAGAGGGACAATCATCAACAAATTACCAGCGTCTACCGGTAAACCATTCTACTATCAATACCACAGGTCTTCTGATTGACAAGGTTAAGTATAGATTCACAGGTCTTTTGCAGTCAGATGAATCAATCCCTGGAGATGCGTTCATACTAATTGCAGAAAAGATCGAACCAGCGTAAATTTCCACATATATTCTTTTCTATTTTTAAAGGAGTTATAGCCATTTTTCATTTTGGCATTTTGACACATTAGATTTAAGTATGGCCAACAATAGAACATAACGTGCTACATAATAACATAATAAGAAGAAAAGAGATGGTGAGACAAATGGGAAAAATAAGAGACGCACTAGGAGTGAAAATAGAAAGGAGAGAATTGAAGCCAGGCATGGAAGAAATAAATGTAGGAATGGATGAAGTAAAATTAGTAACTTATGAGGATGCACTCAATATAGCTCTGAGAGCGCTAGAAAAGCTTTACTAAAGTAAATTTGATAAAAAAATAAGATTTTGGCTAGATGTAAGTTTACTCTAGCCAATATACCTTAATTCCTCCGATTTCTCTCCTCCAGAAAGGCCTTCCATTTCTCTCAGTTGATGAGCTATTTGTTCTATTTCCTTTGCCTTTTTTTCAAGTGCGGAGAGATTTACATCAATGTTTGTTATTTTCATGAGTATTTTTAGAACTGCTTTCGCACTTTTTGGATCTACTAAATAGCCTGGTGTCTCACCCATGAAACAGGTTCCTTCTAAACCTCTTATCTTACCAAGTCCCAGTATCAACCCACTGGCCCCCACTATTCCACCACCAGGTTCGTTCTTCTTGAATACTGCCCCATATTTTTTCATTTTTTTTACAAGATGAACGTCTGTAGTGGCACATAGCACTTTTGGCTTCTCTATGTCCTGTCCCAGACCATATCCGCCCAAAGTATACATCTCTTTTACCCCAAGTTCCTCAACAATATCTAGTATTTTTTCCACAAGTTCATATTGGCCATGAGATGAAAGACCTTGATAATCACCAGTCAATAAAACAAGATCCCTTTGATCCTTTTTCTTTGCCTTCCAATAATAAAACTCATTTTTAACAAGTTCAATGGTTCCATCAGGATTTATAAAAACTTGTGGCGGGAAATCCTTGCTATATATCTCTGCAAACTTAGACGCGTCTATGCTATCTATCAGATGTTCCACGGCCAGTTTTCCCACATTTCCAATACCTGGAAGCCCCTCTATTAATACAGGGTCCTTTAACTTAGGAACTTTTGCAACATGCTCTACAGTAACATAATCCATTTTTCATACACCTCTTTCCATTTTTTTCAATTTTCTTCTATATTTGCCATAGTGATCCTGTGGTGAAAATCTAGGCGGATTTCGTGATATGGTTTTCCCCCTACATTCATCACAAATCACATCTAAAGTATATTCTTTACAATTTTTACAATAAAATAGATTTGACATCTATTCCTCTACCTTTCGATGAAACTCACAAGTTCCATCATATTTTTTAATATATTCGCTGATTTTCTCCACAGCCTTTTTCAGTTCATCCTCGGCTATTTTATAATCAGGGGCCTTAACAGCGATTATGTATCTCGGTGCTCCAATATATTTTACCTGAATCTCAACATCTTCAAATTCACTCTGCTCAGCGTTTAAAAGAGCAACACGAATATGATCGACACCATCTGGAAGCCAAGAATTAACCTCAAGATGGCCCGTTATCTCCACAAATGGAATTGATATGTTATCCCTTGCCACTGCCTCAAAATCTTCTAACCAATTTCCACCAAACCCATCGCTTCGTACAGTTTCTACATCATATACAAACTCCTCAAAAGCTGCATATAATGAACCATATTTTTTAATTAGATCGCTACCAAAATCCCGATAGCACTGTTCAAC
The DNA here is from genome assembly GCA_030612095.1 of Thermoplasmatota archaeon. GTDB lineage: Archaea > Thermoplasmatota > E2 > DHVEG-1 > DHVEG-1 > JAUWWG01. Next base: position 5,292 of record JAUWOO010000077.1, read on the forward strand.
TGGCAAATTTAGTCTACTAGAAACCATCTCCATGAGTCGCTCTGCTTTCTTGGCATTCTTCCACTCTTGGACTTTTTCCCGCCTTTGATGTTCGTTAACTCTTTTGAGGGAAAGATCGACATGATTTTTTGATCTGTCTACATGCATTACTTTACAGACAACTTTCTGTTTTTCCTTTATGTGGTTACGGATACGTTTAACCCAACCTGTAGCAATCTCTGCTATGTGGATGAACCCTTCCCTATTGGGATATTCATCAAGTGATACAAACGCCCCATAATTCTGAACTTTTACAACACTACCTACAATAAGTTCTCCTTCGTCTGGATAATCCTTTCGTATCATGATATTAAACCTTTGTTTTATTCGATAACTTCTAAAATCTCACCCTTTATTTTTGCCTTGCCGCCACAAGGCATAGCTAACTTACTACCACATATATGACACGACACCGTAGTACTAGCCTTGTTGAATAAAACTTGTTCATTCTCACAGTCTTTACATCTTACCTTAATGAATTTACTACCAGGTTTTTTCATACATTACTCACCTATATCTAGTTTTTTTGTTCTTTGATTTGGAGGTTGATGAATCTTTTTACATATAGAACACTTGAATTTCAATGCTATGCGCCTACTGGTCTTCTCACGTCCTTCTGGTTTTGGTCTTGGAAATCCCCTGTACCCACGCATTACACGACGGAAACGACGCTGACCTTGTTTTAGTTCACTAGCCTTTCTCTTTTTTATTTTATCGACATCGTGTACTGTATGTTTCTTGCAGTGAGGGCAATACCTTTTGACTTTCCTTGGTCTTTTCATGTGCAACTCCTTTAATATTGCTTTAGATTGTAAGCGTAATAAGGAGGTAATATAAAAATGTAAGCTACTGATATAGTAGCTCCGAAAATAGGTTTTTATCTTGTAAATTTAAAAGGAAATTACATTATTTATTGATTTCTACTGGATAAATTAGCATGGAATATACTAAATGATGGTAAAAAAACAATTTAAAATCAAAAACATAGGATATGAATCGTCAATTTACTGAAGTGCCAACTGACACATGCATTTTATCTTTCTTAATTCTGAACAGACTGAGTTTGGCTTTCCTCCGATGTTAAAACTATAGTTTCGTTAATTGTTTTTATCTCGATTTTTAAATCAAAATTGCGCTCCTTCATCATTTTTTATATTCAAAAGTACCAGTAAATGTTTGCTACTCGATTCCGTATTTTTCTTCAGTTGTTCTCTGGAAATATGTAAGATCGATTTGATTCCAGTCATCAGCATCATGTTCACCGTGACTCCCATCAGAATAACCTAAAATGTACTGGCCGAACTTATTATAGTTCATGCAGCTTTCATAACTATCCCAATAGGCTATTGCTTCTTTTCTGGCTTTTAATTTTTCTAGTGGCGGCAGATTATTTCTACCTACTTGAGATGCATTGTCTATTCCTTCATGATATGAGGGGTTAAGACTAAGCGAATGACCAAGTTCATGCATAACGCCTACTGCCATGGCTATCCTTTGGAGTCTTGGTGTTATTGCAGAGGGAAAGAAAACCGTTGCAAAAAATTCGAAGTTGCTCGGAATGGATATGACATCGCTCCACAACTTGTAATCTTGAGCAAAACACCATCCGCCAGAATGATGTATAAATACATATCTAAAGGTCCCCTTTCGCTCATCAGCAAAATGATACTTATAGAATTCCGATCCAATGCCACTTAGTGGACTTATGTAATCCCCCATATACTCCAAATATTCTCCCCCACCATTACTTGGACCACCTGGCCAACCATCATCAATATGAACAGTTATATCATGCTCACTGAATTTATCAACCAGCATCAATTGTGACTCTTCCCAGAAAACATGTTCATGGGCAAACAATCCTGGGCCTTTCTCCATAAAATCTACCTCTATGTAAATATCTTGACGATATGGATCAGCCAACCATTTCTTCAAATTGTATTCTTCTAAATTTGATAAACCATCTTTTTCTGGATCAATAGTAGAATGATTGTCATAAACAAACGAATCATAGCCCCATTTCCATTCCCATGCAGTTGGAATATCATCTTCATCTGGATCAAGTTTAGAATCATCCACCTTTGGATCAGTATGCAGTTTATTTACTTCCCACCAATATGGAATACCATCACCATCTTCATCCAATTGATGTACATCGAACCAAATTTCATAATTTTCTCCGTTAAAATGACCATAACCATCACTATCATTAAAGCCATCATCACCTGTCCATCTACCATTTCTAAAATCATAGGTTATCTGAAAAACTTCTATTTCTTGGTCATAATTACGGAATAATTTTTTCGTGGTTTCAAAAATTTTAAGTTCAATAGTGCATTCTTCTTGCTCATCTTCCACAAATCGAAAGGTTTCCCATCCTACATATCCAGTATCCCATTTGTCAATATTTTCACCAATCCATTCCGCATCATCAATGACGGCGACAAAATGGTAGATGGGTTTTTCCTTCCAGGTGTTTCCAATTTTTCTCATTACATTTTCTATTCCTTTTTTATGTATCCGTCTTATCTCTAAAGATACTGCTTGATTTACTCCAAGAGGGCTAATAGTATCATCAATTATTCCATTCTCATCAATTCCCCCTTCCTCCTCTTCTTCTTTGAGTTTGGATTCCGGATAGAAAACTACAAAACAGATAGAACCCAATAGAATTATAATTAGTGATATGGCTATTAAGGTAAGCAATTTTTTGTTCTTTAGAAGCAAAAAGTCCTTTCTTTTTTTATTTTTTGCCCGTTTTTCCATTTTTTTGCCTAGTAATCAATATATAGTAATTTATATACTCTTTAGAAATATAAAAACATATTGTAAAATATAATACAAAATGGCTTTATTGCTGTAATGCCCGCAGTTCATAAAAAATAGACCCCATAGCAATTTTACTAGTGAATTCGTGCTCTCCCCATAATTGGGGCATAATTTTTCAACTTGCACATACACACATGTTTATATCAGTACAATAGTACAACATATGTTGCAGTAAAGATGCTATAGAAAAATTTAAGCTGTGCTATTGTATATCATATTTTGGGAGGAGTAAACGATGAATGAAAAAATATTGGGAATAATCATAACGGTTTTGATATTTGTAGCTGGTCTTAGCACATCTTCTACAGCAAGTATATGTGAAACAAAATCAATCTCCAGTATAATAAACACAGATACGAATGGATTGGATGATATTTACAGCGTGGATGTTTCCTGTGATGAAAACAGTATGATCGTTTATCCAAATGAAACTGCAGTCTATGGAATTTGCATTAAGAACACTGGAAATGTAGTGGATACATATGTTTTGGATTGCCCTGATTTAATAGATTGCTGTTATTGGTCATCACTAACCACCCATGAAGTTACACTATACCCTAGCGAGAGCAATCTTGTCATTCTTACCGTCACACCATACTGGGAAGAAGAGGCAACATAC
>JAUWOO010000046.1 GCA_030612095.1 Thermoplasmatota archaeon
TCGAAGACGGCGAGAATGCCTGAAATGCAATAAGCGGTTCACGACCTATGAGTACGTTGAGATGACACCAGTATATATCGTGAAAAAGGATGGTAGGCGGGAAAAATTTGACCGAAATAAGATCAAAAAAGGCATAATGAAGGCCCTGGAAAAACGCCCAGTTGGTCACGACCGGATAGAGGAAATGATTGATTCCATAGAGGAGAGAATAAGAAGAGCCGGTAAGGAAGAAATCGAAAGTTCGGTAATTGGGGAATATGTTATGGAAGCCCTAAAGGAGATTGATCAGGTTGCATATATTCGGTTTGCTTCTGTTTACAGATGTTTTGCCGATATTACTTCTTTTGAAAGAGAGATACAAAATCTAACAGAATAGAGAATGGTGAAGGGGAAATAGATTATGATACGAAAAATTAGGAAAAGAGATGGGAAGATTGCTGATTTTAACCCTATAAAAATAACAGAGGCTATTTGGAAAGCTGCTCAAGCAGTTGGTGGAAAGGATTACCGGAAGGCAGGTGAACTTACAAATAATGTGATGGATTTTCTTGAGAAGAATCTTAAACGCGGTGAGATGCCAACAGTAGAGCAAGTACAGGATACTGTGGAAAAGATACTTATTGAAGAAGGTCACGCGAAAACTGCAAAAGCCTATATTCTTTATAGAAGGCAACATCAGGATATTCGTGAAATAGGTGGTCTTCTTAAGGACATAGATGTAGTTGATGGTTATCTTAGCATGATGGATTGGAAGGTGAATGAGAACAGTAATATGAGTTATTCACTTCAGGGATTAAATGTCTATGCAACCGAAAATATTGTTTCTAACTATTGGCTCCATAAGATATATCCTCCTGAGATAGGGGATGCTCATTCCAAAGGGGATTTCCATATTCATGATCTTGGAACTCTTGGTGCTTATACATATTATGGAAAAGAAACAATTATTGCTAGATCTAATGGTAAAATTTTTCTTACATCTTTTCAAAATCTTTATGAAAATTTTAAAAACGTTGAAGATCTTTTATCTGAAGAAGATGATGCTTGGGCTAAATATCCAACTGGTGTTGAAGTCCTTGATAAAGATGGTTGGACTAAGGTAAAACGTATAGTAAAAAAGGCAAAGAATAAACCAATGCGTTTTATTAAAAATGAAGGAGGCCGATCTGTAATTGTTACAGAAGATCATCCAATGGTTCTTGGCGATGAAATCTTCAAAGAAGCAAAAGATGTTAAAACAGAAAATGACAATCTCTTAACAGTTGATATACAACAGTTATTAGAAAAAGAAAATCTTTTTTCAAAAAAACATATATTTTTGGCAGAAGAACTATATAACAAAGGAATTTTTGATTTTTTTATAGAAGGGATGCCATTTGAAGAGTATAAGAAATATTCAGATAGACTTGATATAGATGGGATAGTTTCAACGTCAAATAATGCAGATGCACTTCCTAATAAAATATACCTAAATGAAAACCTTGGATATTTAATTGGTTTTTATCTAGCAGATGGCTGGCTTGAACCTCATAGAATGGGTATAAAACAAAAAGATACAGTTGAAAACCAACAAATAATTAAAAAATTAGAAAAAGCTGCATATGAACTTGGTTGCAGGCTATATTCTTTGAGAAAAGATGGATTTGTTGATTTAAGAATTGTCAATACAACATTTGTGAAATATTTATTAGAAAACATTTTTAATTTAAAAGGAACAAGTAAAGATAAACATCTCCCAGATGAAATTCTAACTTATAATCAAAGTTTTGTAGAAGGAATAATTGCAGGAATTATTGATGGAGATGGATCAATTAATACTTCAAGGACAAGCCTAGTAATAAGGATTGCTTCTCGAACCATGCTTGAACAAATGTCGATGGTTATGAATGTTCTTGGATTTACTGTTAGAGATAGAAACCTGGAGGGTGTTGGGACAACAAGATATTATAATGGTAAACAAATAATTCAACATTACCCTCTATATGGAATTAGTTTTAGAACAATTGGAAAAACATTGCCGTCCTTGAAATATTGCTCAGCAGCCTCATCAAAAGCTTGGAGGGCAGAGGGGCCTGGTTGGCATAAGATTTTAAATAATGAACCAACGGAAATAGTTGATGATTATATCTATGACATTACAACAGAGACACATACACTTATTGTAAATGGAATGTGGAATCATAACTGTGTAGGCTGGGATTTAAAGGATATACTCTTACTAGGATTCCAGGGAGTAGCCGGCAAAATCGAGAGCAAACCGGCAAAACATTTTGGTACTGCTCTAATGCAGATAGTAAACTATTTGTATACATTGCAGGGAGAAGCAGCAGGTGCCCAGGCATTGTCAAATTTCGATTCGTTGCTCGCTCCGTTTATACAGCATGACAGCTTAAGCTATGCAAATGTTAAACAGGAAATGCAGAAATTCTTATTCAACATGAATGTTCCAACAAGGGTTGGCTTTCAGAGTCCTTTTACAAATATCACCATGGATCTTACAACACCGAGTTATATGGTTGATGAACCTGTTATTATAGGTGGAGATCTCATGAATGATAACTACAGTGACTATGCTGATGAGATGGACGTGCTGAATCATGCGTTTGCAGAAATCATGTCTGGTGGAGACGCAAAAGGAAGACCATTTACCTTCCCGATTCCAACCTATAATATCACCAAGGATTTTGACTGGAATAATGATGGTCTTGATCCTCTTTGGGATATGACGGCAAAGTATGGCATACCTTACTTTTCAAATTTTATAAACAGTGATATGAAACCTGATGATGCCCGCTCGATGTGTTGTCGTCTTCGTCTCGACAACAGGGAGCTCCGTAAGCGTGGGGGCGGTTTATTCGGTGCAAATCCAAAAACAGGTTCCATTGGTGTTGTAACCATAAATATGCCAAGGATTGGTTATATTGCAAAGGGCGAAAATGATTTTTTCGAAAGATTGGATAACTTAATGACCCTAGCTAAGGAGAGCCTTGAGATAAAACGGGAGATCATAGAAAACTTGACCGTTAGTGGCCTTCACCCATATTCACGATTCTATCTGTCGGATGTAAAGAAAACCTTTAGTGAATACTGGAAGAACCACTTTTCTACAATAGGTATCATTGGAATGAACGATGCATTGCTGAACTTTATGAACAAGAGTATAGGGGATAAAGAAGGTAAGAGATTTGCCGAGAAAGTTCTTGATCACATGAGGGATAAAATGGCAGATTTCCAAGAAGAAACTGATAATATTTTCAATATCGAAGCAACGCCGGCTGAGGGAAGTTTGGCACCAGATGAAAAAGTTTTGGTGTCTCAAAGCGACCCAAAGTTAGACGAAATAGGTCCGTTGATTGACGGCTATTTAAAGAATAATCGTGAGAACATTTATATTGTTGGGAATAGTGAAGTTTTAAAGATTCCGCATGGAAAAATGTTTACATATGGTTTCAGTAGAAAAACACAGAAAATAAAAAAATATCCCGTAACTGCCCTGGTGCGGCATCCTGGGAAATCTATGTATGAGATAACTACCCACTCTGGAAGAAAAGTCAAGGTTACAGGTCAACATAGTGTTTTTGTCTTAAACTCGGATGGAATGCCTGAAGAAATATTAGTCAGCGATCTTGAAGCGGGGGTTCCAATTGCCGTACCTAAACAAATAGAAATAGAACCAACCAATAAAGAGTTTAATTTAATTGAATTTTTTAAACATTCCTCTTTTAAGGGCAAGTTATATTGTATATTCCCATCTGCTTTTGTAGAAAAATTGGTTGCAAGCCCGGAAGTTAAAAAATGGGCTGTTCAATATTATAAGTTTGCGTGGAGCGATGCAAAATGCTTCTGGAGAAAAAGAAGGGTTATCCCACTTAAATTAATCTATGATTTAGGTATTCCAATAGAAAGAGATGTTTTAGAGTCTTCTAAAATATTCTATCGATTTACCAAAAATACTGCACCTATTAATGTTTTAATACCAATTGATGAGACTCTTGGTTTTGTGGTGGGTGGTCTTCTTTCAGAGGGATGGTTAAGTGAGAGAAGTGAGTTTACCAATACTGACAAAAGTTTTGCTAAAGAGTTCTTTCAGTCCGTTGAAAAAACATTCGGTAAAGGTTCTGTTCATCTTGCTACTGGAAAAAGAAAAAAACCACGAAAAACTAGATATACTGTAACTCTAAGTAAATCCATAGGTCTTTTCTTTAAAGAGATAGGTTTTCAAGGAAAAAGCAATGAAAAGAAAATCCCAAGTTTTGCGCTTTCTTCTTCTCTTGGTTGTGCTGCGGGGCTTTTGAGGGGATTTCATCTGGGTGATGGTTCTTTTTATGAAGACAAAGATAAGAATGATTCCTCAATCAGATTATATACAAACTCTAGGGAATTAGTGGAAGGTATAAATTTACTGCTTCTACGATTTGGTATTTTAACTAAGATTCGCAAGGACAAAAAATCAGAATATAATTCTCGGTGGAAGGATAACCATATTTTATCTGTCACTGGCGCAGATAATTTGGAAAAGTACTTTCAGAAGATTCTTAAAGAGAATTTACAATTAAGTAATACCCATTCATCGAGAGAAATAATTCCAGGGGTTCCAAAACTTATAAAGCAGGTGATGCAGAAATATGCAATTAAACCAGCGGATATTAATATCTGTAAAGATAGTTTTAACAGAAACGTAAGAATAAACAGAATGAGCATTCAATATCTTAGAGAGATCGTTCAGAATATATCCAGTCGGGTGAAGGGGGGAGATGAGACAATTGAAAAGCTTGAGATACTGATAAACTCTGATATTTATTGGGATAAAGTAAAGGAGATTAGGAAATTGAAACCTTCCAAATATGTTTACGACTTTGAAGTGGATGTAAAAGATGATTTGGTTAATAATTTCCTTGGAGGAAGCGGATTAGTTTGTCTACATAATACAAGTTACAGACTCGCCAGGGTTGACAGGGAACAGTTTCCAGATATAAGAACCTATAACCAGGAGGTATATTCAAGCAATGGGGGTAGAGATGTAGAACCATATTATACAAACTCTACTCAGTTACCTGTGGGGTACACAACAGATGTTTTTGAGGCACTTGATCTGCAGGATTCATTACAATCAAAATACACAGGCGGTACTGTCTTACACATGTTTCTTGGGGAAGAAGAACCATCCCCAACGGCCACAAAAAAACTTGTAAGAAAAGTAGCAGAAAATTATTCGCTGCCGTACTATACGGTTACACCTACATTCAGTGTCTGTCCAGATCATGGATACATAGCAGGTAAGCACCATAATTGCCCAACATGTAAGCTCGATAACAAAACTACTGAGTGTGAAGTATATTCAAGGGTAGTAGGATATTTGAGACCCGTGAATCAATGGAACAGAGGTAAACAACAGGAATTTATTGACCGCAAGACATTTGATATGAAGAATAAGGAAGTAATGGCTGTACGATGAAGATAGGAGGACTTCAAAAGACATCATTGTTGGATTACCCAGATATTCTTAGTGCAATAATCTGGACGGCGGGTTGTAATTTCCGCTGTCCATTCTGTTACAATAAGCAACTTGTGTTGGGAAAAACAGAAATAATATCTGAAGAAACTATTCTGTCATTTCTTGAAAAAAGAAGAGATGTGTTGGAAGGCCTATCGATTTCTGGTGGGGAGCCACTTTTACAAGAGGACATTGTTGATTTTACAGAGAAAGTAAAAAAACTTAATTATCTCATAAAAATTGACACGAATGGTGCCTTTCCAGAAAAACTCAAAGAACTTATTGATAAGAAACTTGTTGATTATGTTTCAATGGATGTAAAAGCACCAAAGAAAAAATATGATCAATTAGTCGGTGTTAAAACTGATCTCTCTAAAATTGAACAGTCTATCGATTTAATAAAAAATGAAGCACCTGATTATGAATTCAAAACAACGGTCGTTCCAGGTATGCTCAATAAAAAAGACATCGCTGAAATAGCAAAATGGTTGGAAGGATCTAAACAATTTTATCTTCAGCAATTTAAAAGTGATTCGCCGCTAGTATCATCAAAACTGAATGATGTTGCCCCATATTCTAAAAAGGAACTCAATGAGATGTTACAGGAGATAAAACCATTTTTCAAAAACTGCAGTCTTAGGGGTGTTTGATTATTGTAGATGAAAATGTCATTGGAGATATGGATTACGAGTTAGCGGTTATTGGGGCTGGACCCGCAGGATATTCAGCAGGTATATATGCGGGAAGATCAGGGATAAAAACAGTTATTTTTGATAAAAGTGGAGGTGGAGGACTTGCGATGCTGTCTCCAAACATTGAAAATTATGCTGGTTTTGAGTCTATTTCCGGTACAGAACTTATGGAGAAAATGAAACAACATGCCAGCAAATATGCCGACATTCATTTTTATGAAGACGTAAAAAAAATAACGAAATCTGAAGATATGTTAAACATTGAAACATCAGAAGGTAAATATACTGTCGGTGCAATTCTTTTTTCAACGGGAACTGAGCATCGAAAACTTTCGGTTCCAGGTGAGACAGAACTCCAAGGAAAAGGCGTATCTTACTGTGCTACATGTGATGGTTTCTTCTTTAAAGGTAAAAAAGTAGCAGTTATTGGTGGCGGTAACTCTGCACTTATCGAGGCTATTTTTCTGAAGCAAATAGGTTGCGAAGAAGTGTATCTCATCCATAGGAGAGACGAACTACGTGCAGAGAAAGCATATGAAGAAGAGGCACGAGGAAAGCAAGTTCAGATATTGTTTAACAAGATTGTAGAAAAGGTTAATGGAGAAGAAAAGGTCGAATCGCTTGATTTGAAAGACACGGCTAATAATGAAAAGTCAAAACTTGAAGTTGATGGTGTGTTCATTTCAATTGGCGAAATCCCTCAGAATGAACTTGCAAAGCAGCTAGGTGTTAAACTTGATGAAAAGGGATATATCACTACCGATGAGCAACAGCGAACGAGTGTCAAAGGTGTTTATGCAGCAGGAGATATTACAGGTGGACTATGTCAGGTTATTACTGCATGTGCTGAGGGTGCAATTGCAGCTCTTGCTTCAACTGAAGCGTTAGGTAAAAAATATCCCTATTAGTTTTTTATGACCGGTATTCATCAAGCGCGTCTTTTACTTCGGAAACATATGTCATTGCCGGTCCACCGCCCATAAGAATCGCTACTGTTGCAGCTTCAAATATTTCTTCTTTTGTGGCTCCGGCATTTAACGCTTTTTCCACGTGAATTGCAATACAATACTTACATCTTGCTGTGATGGATGTTCCAATAGCTATGAGTTCTTTGGTTTTCGTGTCAAGAACGCCTTCCTTTAGCACTGACCCCATGAATGATTTGAAATGTCTCATGGTTTCTGGTTGGTGTTTTGATAGTTCACCCATCATTTTCATTACACTGTCTACGGATTCTTTCATTTCTCCCATATGTTATCACAGGGTGGGGTATATTGAATCTTCAAAAAAACCTTACTACTATTGCAGTTTTTCAATCGAGCCGATATTTTTGTTTATTATTAGTTTTATGAGATTTTCTCCACTTGCTTTTACGAAGTCCGTTAGTGAACCAGACATGGTTTTGGGTTGAATTCCTACGAAAAATATGTTTTCTATATATTCTTCCAGATACGTCATTAGAATAGAGATTGGAATGCCATGGGTACTTATGTGCATTGTACCAATTTTCTCCTTTGGAACAATTCGCATTTCGCCAGGAGTTAACCCCATCTCAACAGCATCAATTATAATCAGATTTCTTGGTTTATGTCGTTTTACAACTGAAGTAAAATTTTCTGGTACGGTTCCACAATCCAAGACGGCAAAATCATTGCTTTTATCTTTTAACTGATCAGCAACGTAAGGGCCTATTGCATCATCCCCGCCATGTCTATTGCCAATGCACATAATTAGGTAGTCCATTGAGCATTTTCTAACGGTCTGAAACAGATAAAACTTGCGTATGGACAAAAGCTATTGTTTTCTATTGAAATATTTAGAATATTATCGATCTAAGCTTGATAATACCAGGATATTCTAGGTTATGGTAAAAAATATCTTTTTCTACAGGAGTAAATATCCTTTAGTAAAATCCCTATTTTTTATCATTAAAAGCGAGTTGGCGATTATCTAAACATCATGTAAAAAATTGTCATAAAAATACAATTACGCCTGAAACAAAAATAATACTCGATTACTTCCTATCAAAAACATTATATAATTAATTTATATATGTTAAACAAATAGAAAATAAAAATAATTATTTAATAAAAACGAGGTTGAATTCTATGAAGATGAAGTTCTTAAGTATCTCATTATGTTTTATCTTTCTTTTAACGTGTTTACCTGCAGGTGAGACACAAAGTTATTCAAATATAAACAAAGATAAATATCTGAACTATGAAGAAATAAAAAATATTTCGAATCTAGATTTAATAACAGAAACCGCAAATTTTTTACCTGGAGACTACACAACAACAATTACTTTTAAAATAAAAACAGAAGATATATCACTATTAAAAACAAATGAAGGCTATGATCAATTTCAAATCGACAAAGTAAAATATTCTGGGCAACCCGGTGAGCCTACCACCTATATTAAAACATCCACGTTAAAACTTGGAAAAGATTCACATATAACAGGTATCGAACTTATATCTGGAGAATATACCGAAATTGAAAATATAATAGAGCTAGCGCCAGTTAAAAAACCAGTTGTCTGGTCTCCAGGGTCATCAAATGAAAATCTCTTTGTAAAAAATGAAGAAATATATAGCAAAAACCAATGGTTCCCCCAAAAAACTGTCTCATATATATCAGGACAAGATGAAAAAAATACAATTGTATATGTTCAATTCTATCCAGTACAATACAATCCAGTACAAAAACAAGCTTTAGTAATAAATAATGCAGAATTTAAAATTCATTATACAATAGATCCATTTGAAATGCAGATAACCAATTATGCTTCTGATGCAATTAATGTTATAATCACTACACCTGAATTTCAAGCACAAGCTGAACAACTGGAATATATTCATGAATCATTACAGGATACTCCAACGGATGTAATAACAACTGATTGGCTAAACAATAACTATGATCCTGCAGAGAAACCAGACACATTAGGATATGCAACAAAAATAATCCGGCCAATTAAAAGTAACTATGATTATACATTAGCTAGAAAAATAACAGCATATTTAAGAGACACATCAGCGCATCCGAATCTTAAAAGTATTACTCTATTTGGTGATGCAGATAAAATTCCTCCAAGCTATTATTTTTGTCTTTTTTCAAGTTTCAGGCCCATATATCTATTTCATGATAGCTATTGGATAGCATCTGATCTTTTTTATGCATCACCAGATTATGATCTTATTTTAAACTTTGAAATCGGGCGAATACCTGTAAGAAACAATGACGATGCAACATTGTTTGTACATAAAATTGAAAATTGGATAGAAAACCTTGAATACGACTGGTTCTCAAATATACATTTAACAGGAGGATCACCTTTTGGTGACACTATACTCATCGGAGAGTTATCTTGTTTAAATCCAATTAATAATGGATATATATCCGGATTGAATATTCATAAAAACTTTCTTACAAATGATAAATTAAAACTAGATTTGATAATAAAATGTTTTTATGAGGGTGATACAGGAATTGTATTCCATATTGATCACGGAAGTGGCTTTCATTTTATAATAGATAATGAATCAATATCTTACAATGATATAATATCACTCCCTGAATCAACCAAGTACCCTGCAGTTCTATCAGTTTCATGTTACAATGCTCGCTATGATTCAGAATTATTCCGCGGTCCAATAAAAAATGCAATAATGAGAATGATATTAGGATGGGATTATTCAAATTGTTTTGCTGAAGGGATGCTTTTCTCAAAGGGAGGTGGTATTGCCTATTGGGGGGGTGTCCGAACGAATTTTGGCGGTGTTGAATCATATTTTAATGACCAGGGAGAGATAGTTATTGGCGAACCTACATTCATGATAAGAATTCTGACCAATATACTAAAAGGTTACTCTGAAGGTTATCTTGGAATGGGTGAAATGTCAAAATATGCACACCAGGAATACATCCAAACTCTAAACAATCCATATTATATTGATTATTCTACAATCTATGGTTTTGTATTTCTTGGAGACCCTGTTTTAAAATGGCCTGTTCAAAATGAGGTCACAACTTATAATTGTGAATATACAATTGATCCAAAACCAGAAATAATAAATGAAGATGAAAGACTACCCTACTACAATTTCTCAAATATTGGATCAGTTTCAATTTCAATAGATTCAGATTCTCCAAACATCATTTTTACAATTTATGAACTAACAAATGCATCACAACATAATAATTGGGAAGTGATTTCAAAACAAACAATTAATCCACCGTTCACATATGAACTTCAATTATCAGATAAAACAAATTATTTAATAATAAGTGAAACAATGGATAAAAAGGAATCAAGATTATATTTTACAACATACCCTGAATTATAAAATAACCTTTTTTTCCAGGAAGAAATAAGGAGGGATAATGACTAAAATATTTATTTTAGTCGTGCATACTAAATTAACGTTCAATTTTAGGTATGATAATAGTATGTTGTTTGGTAACAACACACTATAATGTTAGCATTGGTAGATACCAAATATCCCCAATGCCTTTTCAATCACCGAAAAAGACAGATACCAAATATCTCTCTTCTCTATGACTGCATACCTAATTATTATAATGTTCATAATAATATTTAAATTTTATGTTAAAAACTAAGATATTTTTATGGGTGACCCAGTCTAAGTAACACAACATTTTCTGCTTATAATGTTTTAAGGGAGAATTTAAATTAGACTTACACATCGCCTAAATTGAAAATTTATTGTGGGAATAGACATGGTAGAAAAAATAAGACTTGCTCAAGGGGCAGGCGGAGAATTAATGGACCGCCTCATCAAGGATAAAATTTTGAAGTATTTTGCTGGGGAGGTTAGTTCAGCAGAGATCCCTCTTTCCATGTTAGACGATGCTGCTGTCATTGATGATATTGTTTTCTCAACTGATTCTCATACTGTTCAACCTCTTATTTTTCCAGGAGGTGATGTGGGTTCTCTTGCAGTTTGTGGGACCATTAATGACGTTTCTGTATTGGGTGCAAAACCTCTTGCTCTTTCAGCTGGTTTTATTCTTGAAGAAGGTTTTTCCGTTGAAACATTTGAAAAAATTGTGAAAAGCATGGGTAAATATTCAGAAGATGCAGGTGTTCCTATCATTACAGGCGATACAAAAGTTGTTGAGAAGGGAGCGATACAAGAATTTATGATTAATACAAGTGGCATAGGTAAAAGAAGTGAATTTCTAGATAGTAATATTGGAGAAGTAATGCGATATAGACAATTCAATCAAAGATGGCTTCTCGATTCAAATTTAGAAAGGGGCGATAAGATTATTGTTTCTGGAAATATGGGTGAGCATGGTATAGCACTTCTTTCTTTTCGTGAAGGTTATGGTTTTGAAACTAAGATGAAATCAGATGTGGCACCGATAAACGGCCTCATGGAAAACGCCCTTTCAACGGGTGGAATTGTAGCTGCTAAAGATCCAACAAGAGGGGGACTTGCAAATACTGTAAATGAATTTAGTGAAAAATCAAAAATTGGGATTATACTCAACGAGGAAGCAATACCAATTCCTAATGGTGTCAGATCCGCTTGTGATATGCTTGGAATCGATCCTCTTGAGATTGGCAATGAAGGAAAGGTTGTGATTGGTGTTGTAAAGGAGAAAGCTGATGATGTTCTTTCT
>JAUWOO010000060.1 GCA_030612095.1 Thermoplasmatota archaeon
AGATCTCTAAGATCACATCCCTCGGAATAAGCAGCATACAACTGATTTGACACACCTGCATGATCCTCTCTAGTTCTACCATCCCCAATACCCCTATCCATTAAACGGGACAGACATGGTAACACGGCTATAGGTGGATAGATGTCTTTTTTGTGAAGCCCCCTTTCTAAAACAATCTGTCATTCTGTTATATAACCAGTTAAATCAGGGATTGGATGGGTAATATCATCATCAGGCATAGTAAGCATTGGTATTTGCGTAATAGATCCTTTTTTACCTTTAATTCTGCCTGCCCTCTCATAAATAGTTGCAAGGTCCGTATACATGTATCCGGGATATCCCCTTCTCCCAGGAACTTCTTCCCTTGCTGCTGCAATTTCTCTTAATGCTTCAGCATAGTTTGTCAGATCAGTAAGTATCACAAGAACCTGCATGCCAAGGTCAAAAGCAAGGTATTCTGCACAGGTCAGTGCCATACGTGGCAAGATGACTCGCTCGATTGTAGGATCATCTGCAAGATTTAGAAACATAACTGTTCTTTCAAGTGCACCCGTATTTTCGAAATCCCTTATGAAAAGATTTGCCTCTTCAGATGTTATACCCATTGCACAAAAAACCACAGCAAATTTTTCCTCCTTTCCAAGAACCTTTGCCTGTCTTGCTATCTGGGCAGCAAGTTCATTGTGAGGGAGTCCGGAAGCAGAAAAGATCGGTAGTTTTTGTCCACGAACCAATGTATTAAGTCCATCTATAGTTGAGATACCAGTCTGGATAAATTCCTGAGGATATTCTCTAGCATAGGGATTTATTGGATTACCATTAATATCTCTTCTATCCTCAGGTATGATTGGTGGCGCATCATCAATTGGATTTCCTGTTCCATCAAATACCCTTCCAAGCATATCCTTTGCAACACCTAGTTTCATAGTTTCTCCGATAAAACGTGCCGAAGTTTTGTCGGTGTCAAGTCCTTTTGTTCCTTCAAAAACCTGAACAATGGCCTTATCTGAAAATACCTCAAGAACCTGACCTGTACGCTCTTCGCCACGGGATGTCTTGATTTTTACAACCTCATTGTATGCAACATCCTTTATACCTTCAACGATTATTAAAGGACCAGCAACTTCAGACACTGTTGTGTATTCTATGTCTTTGTTACTCATGTTTACTTACCCCCCTTCATAAGAGAATCTATTTCCTTTTCAAAGTCATTTTCCACTGTTTGGAATCTCACCTCAAATTCTTTATTTGGAACAGTACTCATTCTGGCCAGATTCTCGCGGGATTTCATGGAAAGTATATCATCCATATGTACATTTTTATCAACAGCTTCTTGTAATTTATCTGAAAACTTAAGCATAAGTCGGAGCATCTCATATTGTTTATTACTTGGACAGTATGTATCAACTTCATGGAAGGCGCTTTGCTGAAGAAAATCTTCTCGTATCATCCTCGCACTTTCAAGAAAAGCTCTTTCCTTTGAGGGAAGTGCATCAGGCCCAACAAGTTTCACGATTTCTTGAAGTTCTGATTCTTTCTGAAGTAGTGCCATGGCCTTATTTCTGAGTTTAAGCCAATCTTCGCCAACTTCTTTTTTCCACCAACCATTCACCTCATCAAGATGAAGAGAATATGATTTTAACCAGTTAATTGATGGAAAATGCCTTTTGTCTGCAAGATCAGAATCAAGTGCCCAAAATACCTTAACGATACGCAAGGTGTTTTGAGCAACAGGTTCGGAGAAATCTCCCCCCGGTGGAGAAACAGCACCTATAACAGACACTGATCCCTCTTTGTCTTTTGATCCAAGTAGTTTTACTCTTCCCGCTCGTTCATAGAATTCAGCAAGTCGTGAAGCAAGATATGCAGGATATCCTTCTTCTCCAGGCATCTCCTCAAGTCGACCTGATATTTCTCTCATTGCCTCCGCAAGTCGTGAAGTACTATCTGCCATAAGAGCAACATCATAGCCCATATCCCGATAATATTCTGCTATCGTTATACCAGTGTAAACACTTGCATCCCTAGCAGCCACAGGCATATTAGAGGTATTGGCAATTAGAACTGTTCGACTCATCAAAGGCTCACCCGTTTTTGGATCCACTAACTCTGGAAACTCCCGCAGAACATCAGTCATTTCATTTCCACGCTCACCGCAACCCACATAGACAACAACCTGGGCATTACTCCATTTGGCAATCTGGTGAAGCATAACCGTTTTTCCAGTACCAAATCCCCCGGGTATTGCAGCTGTACCTCCTTTAGCAACTGGGAAAAATGTATCAATAACACGTTGTCCCGTAATAAGTGGCAACGATGGATCATATTTTTTTGCTACTGGCCGGGGTTTACGAACTGGCCATCTCTGAAGCATTTGAAGTTTTACATCTTCTTTGTCTGTTGTAATTACTGCAATATCATCTTCTACTGTATAGTCACCCTCTTTTTCAACCGATGAAATTGTACCTTTTAAGTCCGGTGGAACAATGATTTTATGAACAATAATTGAGGTTTCTTGTACTTCCCCAATGACATCACAACCACTTACTTTATCACCGGACTTTGCAACTGGTTTGAAGTGCCATTTCTTTTTTCTGTCTATTGCATGTACTTCCACACCACGTGAAATAAAATCACCAGTTTCCTCATATATGGCAGGTAGCGGCCTTTGAATGCCATCATATATGTTTGTTAAAAGTCCAGGCCCCAATTCAACGGAAAGAGGCATGTCAGTGGAAATAACTTTTTCTCCAGGTTTTAAACCATTTGTATCTTCATATACCTGTATAGTAGCAACATCCCCATTCAAACGGATGATTTCACCGATAAGATTCTCGTCTCCCACCCTCACCACATCATACATCCTCGCTCCACGCATGTTATCTGCTTCTATGACTGGGCCCGAGATTCTGACTATTTTTCCTTCTTGTGATTTTTTAGACATCTATTTCAGCCTCCAAATGTATCTTTATTTATTGATTTCAACTCCAACTGCTTTTTTTATCAATTGTGAAACAAAATCCACATGATCCTTTCTACGTCCCTTCTTATCAGGTATCTCTATAATAATGGGAACATTATTTCTTAATCTGTATTCCTTCAAATCTTTATCCAAATCTTCTGCAATTTTTTCATTTATAAAAACGATTCCAATATCATCTCGTTCAGATATTTGATTCCAAAGTTTAACTTCATCACCTTCAGAGACGTATATTTCTTGTATGCCTGCAAGTCGTAGACCAACCGCAGTGTCCTTATCACAGAGAGCAGCCAGTTTCATCAGCTTGCCCCCCAAGTTAGATAACTTTTAATCATTTCAGATGGCAGATTCTCACCTATGCCTTTTGCAATAATCTTTAAGTTCCTTATCTCAAATTCTTTGGAAACAATGAATCTGATAGTAGGACCAATACTAACGTAATTCTGTGTAGAAATATCTGCAACTAATTTCAAAAAAAGACCATCAAGAGCATTTTCTAGGACTTGCACAGATCCTTCCTTGTTATAACGCTCTATCGCATCCTTCAAGACACCGTAATAGGATGTACCTTCAAGACTGGAAATTACTTGTGATATTTCATCGACATCAGCCATCTCTTTAAATTTCCAAGATGCTATTTCCTGCCCCGCTCCAAGGAATAGTTTTTCATATGATTCTTTTGCATAGTCAAGTTGCTTTGCTCTTAAAATATTCTTGATGTTACATATATCAATCATATTTTTGACAAATTTCTGTTTTGCTTGCTCACATTTGTATGGTACTTTTACCCGTTTAAATCTATTAATTATATAGGTATCCATTACATTATCAATTGTTAAAAAATCAACGTTCTTATCAGAGAGAACATAAGTTACTTCTTCGCCAAAACCATAGCTTTTAAGTATCTCAGGTAAATCCTCCTTTTCATTTTCCATGATTTTTTGCAACAACTTTTTTGTGTTTACCAAAACAGCCCGATTAATTACTGTTTCATCACTTTTTTTCCCTTCTAACCTATTTTTAAGCTCGTTTTTAATTAGATGAATATCAATCTTTTCGAGATACACACCATAGAAATCTTTCATTTTCTTTGAACTATCTTTCTGCATCATCTCTACAGTTTGAATAAATACATCATCCAGAGACTGTTGTACATCATATGTATTTTCGCCATTTATGTTATAATCTTTTGATGTGTTTAGCAACTCCTTAAAACCTGATAAACTCTTACTATCTAGCATCCGACTGAGTTCGTTCTCTGAAACGAATGGGTTTCCCATAGCCTCAAACTTTGCGTTAGGATAGACAAATTTGAGATAGGTGGAAAAAGGACGGGAGATAATCAATACAGCTCCAGCTATTACGGAGATGACAAGAACCCAGAATGGGTAATTATGTGGATCAAAGATTATCTCAAACAAATATATCTACTCCGTTTTTTATGAGAAAAGCAGCTTTCCCACCTTTATCCGTATTCTGTCTTTTTTCCTTTCAAGTATGCCATCAAATGTATTGTCAAGAGTTATTTGTCCATCACTCGACTTAAGGATTATTCCACCAGAAGCATCTACATTACCAGTTACTTCCAAACCCAGGTTTTTAGCAATTTCTTTGTCTTCATCTTTAGATACAATTGCCCAGCAGTCTCCACTGAGTTTTTTTAGTCCTTTTTCTGTAAGATTAGTAACTATTTTCTGGTATTCCTTCCCACGGAGCTTCGATAATTTTTGATACGCTTTTGTGAAGCATTCTTCAATTATGGATTCTCTTGTCTTCAAAGCCTCTCTTTTTGCATCCTGACCTGCTTTTGAAACTAGGATTTTTTTGAGATTTGCACCATGTTTCTTACCATTAACAATCATTTTTTCATATTCGTGCTCTGCTTCTTTTTTTGCATCTTTAATGATGCCGGATGCTTGTCGCTCTGCTTCTCTCAGTATTGCTTGTATTTCTTTTTCTGAATCTTTCTTAATTCGTTCAATGATTTTTTCTGCAGTCATGTTTATCTAACTTCTTTATAAGAGTCCAAGTCCAGTCATAAGTAGAATTCCAACAAGAAGTCCAAAGATAGCAATTGTTTCAGGCATAACTGTAAATATAATACCCCTTGCTGCAACATCGGGGTTTCTTCCTACTGCACTTATTGAAGATGATGCAACCATTCCCTGGTTTATGGCAGATATTCCTGTAAGTCCCACTGCCAGACCAATCCAGACCGCGCCCATTCCCGCAAGTGAACCCACGATTACTTCTGATCCACCACCAAGCAGGCCTGCACCCATCATTAGCAATATGGCTGTTAGAAGTCCATATACTGACTGTGTCATGGGAAGTACCTGCAATACAAGACATTTACCAAATAAATTGGGTTTTTCTGCAGTTACCGCTATTGCAGAAGATCCTGCAAGTGCAAGCCCGATAGCAGATGATATTCCTGTTATACCTATGGCAATTGCACAGCCTAGTATCACAAGCATTTTATTTTGGTCACTTTGAGTTGTCTCATCTCCTTCTTGGGCACTTGCTACACCTACAGAAAACAAAAACATTGCTGCAAGTAGCAGTACCATCATTGCTGCTTTTCTCTTTTTTATCATAGTTTTTTCCTCCATTGTTACTCTATTTTTCCTCTTCTATTCTAGTATATTTTCTATTTAATTTAAAGGGGGCAAACTCATGTCCACCTCCTTCGTAAAAACGATTAAAAAACTCCACATATTGAAGTCGAAGTGAATGAACACCTGCACCTAAAGCTTGTAATGCAAGATTTACAACATGTAAAATTATGAGCAATATTGGGAGTAGTATTATTCCAACCACAGGAATCATGCTTGGAATGAGCTGTGAAACAACGTTAAATGCAAGTGCCATGCCTGCTGTTGCTAGACCAAGTGCCAGCAAACGAGCATATGAAAGCCAATCACCAACATAACCAGTTATATCAAAAAATCCAATTGGACCTGCGCTGATAAAAAGTAGAATGAGCCCCACTACGACCATTATTCCAGATACATACATCAATGTTGTCGATATTTGCCAATCAAGTATGAAATACCCAATGAGCAGGCCACCGCCAAGTTGTAATAGAATCCAACAAAAACGCTCTGTAAGCATTCCTTTAAAATCTCCCCGTTTATAGGATTGATAAAGACCCAGTAGTATCCCAACATTCAAGTGGATGAGTCCAAGAATCAACGCAATTGAAAGCATTGTAAGTGGATCTTTTAGTGGCTCAGCTGGCAAATGTATTCCGGCAACGGTTAAGCTGTATAAAGGCAATTCTGGATTTCCATAAATAAAGCGAGGAATGAAGTCCCCAAAAAAACTATTTGTTAGAAGACCTACAACGGTAGTAGTAAGGCCAAGCCATATTCCCATAAAGGAAAAAGATCCTATCATTTCACTATATTTTGAAAACTTGACATACCCAAATAGTGAAAGAAATAGAATTGTAAGACCGTACCCAGCATCACCAAGCATGACACCAAAAAACAATACGAAAAAAATACCCATAATAATAGTTGGATCCAGTTCATTATATTTGGGAGTTGCAAACATGTTCAAGAGACCTTTGAAGGACTCTGCCCACTTTGGTGTTTCAAGATAAGTAGGGGGATCATCAGGATTGACGGATGGGGTCTCAAAATTGCACATCACATGATCTTTTGAAACACCAGATATTGCAGTTTCCAACTTATTCTCATTTTTTTCCAAAACCCATCCATTTACCACATATGTAGAATCTGTTTTAGCAAAATTTTTAGAAATTTCTTTTCTCACTCTTTCAAGTTTTATTTCTTCCCTGAGAGCAAGTAAATCAAATAGTTGTTCTTCAGCGAAAACACGTAAATGTGAAACTGTCTGTTTTTTTTCTTTATCTATATCCGTTTTCTCCTTTTTGAGGGATTTCAAAACGTCTTTGGGCCGACCGGATAAATCCCCCAAATCAAATTCTGTAATTCTATCTCTGCATATTTTCTCTATTTTTTCTTTTTCTGATATGTGTGAAACAATCAATACTACCCATTCTTGTTTCTTGCCACTACCAAACTGTCTGGAATGCAGTATTACATCATCAAGTTGATCGATTTCTATCTTGAGATTTGATAAATCAGATGTTTTACCAGCCCTAATGAGTAAATATTCCGACTCCCCAATATCTGAAATATCTATATCAAAATCTACTAGATGATTGATCTGTTGATCGTAAAAATCAGTCCTGTCTTTCTGTTCTTTTAAGTCGTTTAACTTTTGTTCACTATCAAGTATGTTTTTTTCAATTTCACCCAGAGTACCTTCAACATATGAGTATATTTCTTCTAAAGAACGGTCTTCAACAGGTTTTATCTCAGGCAACTGTGGATTAAGTAGAGCTTTTAATCCACTAGGTTTAGATTTAATTCTATTCAAAATGTCTATCAACCGGGATAATCTCAATTCATAGGTTGTGCAAACACCCGCCTCTGGATGCATAGATGCTTTTTCCATGTCTTCTAACATCCCCGGTTTTTCATGAGATACATCAATTATCTCCATCACACCGGTCTCGTGGAGATTTTTTATAACGTCTTCTACATAACTTTGATGGACGATTAATGAAACCTTCTTCATTGGAGCTGGAAACAATATGGCTTATTCCCCCTTTTCTATCTCCATTATGATCATATCTACAGCTTTCGAGATGTTGTCATCTGCTGTCTCTTGGATCATAGAAATTTCCTTCTTACCATTGCCTCTGATTTTGCCAATATCTGCGCTAGCAGCAACTTCTGCCTTTTCGCAAAGTTCCTTATATTTTTTTTGAGCAGATTGTATGATGTTTTGTCTTTCTTTTTCAGCATCTTTTTTTGCCTTTTCAACAATCTTTTCAGCATCTTTTTTTGCTGATTCTATGGAGTGAATAGCATTTTTCTCTGCTTCTTTGATATCTTTAATAGAATTTGATGCCATTTAATACCCGTATTAAAAAGATGCTTATTAGGGTTTTTATTAGATTTACATGCCCCAAAATTTGTCGGTCTTTCTTTTTATCTCAAAAATTTTATTTAGAACATCTTTTTCATCAATATTTAGAACGTTCATATCTCGAATTTTTTTCGCATCGCTCCCAGGAATATCAGTATAGAAAATATCTTCTCCCTTGATCTGTCTTCCAACAGTTACTCCTTCTATTGATATAGCCACTTCTTGCCCTTGTATGGCTTCCTCAACTGGTTTATTTTCAGATTGCATGCCCTTAATCGTGCCTATTATTTTTCCATCAGCCTTCATCAGTTTTGTCCCATTTTTTATCCTACCGGCCAGTACTCGCACCCCTATAACTGCAGGGTGGCTAACTCTGAAAACGTATTCAGGTAGGAATTTAATCATACTGGGATGTATGTATTCCTGTCTTCTTTCTCTTTCAATCTCTGCTTTCTTCTTTTCTATCCATTCATCATAATTTTCCATTATTGTATAGATAACGTCTTCATTGAAAACAGTGGTATCAGTACTTGCAAGTTCATCCTTTGCCTCGGGAAGTATTTTTATGTTAAAAGCGAAGATGAGTTTATTAAGTGGATCTGTTGTTGCAGCAGCCTCTATAATATCTCTCTTTGAAACATTACCAATTTCTGCCTTCCTTATATTGATACCCTTATCTCTTGATTCTTTAATGAGTGCCTCAAGCGACCCTATTGTATCAGCCTTAATCATGATTCCTTGTTCATCTAATTCGAAATCTATTTTTGTTTGACTCTTTATTTCTTCAATGAGTTCTTCAAGATTATTCTTGATCACCCTTATCGGTGCTCCAGGAACTACATTTTCCAGATTGGGTGAAGAAATCTTAATACCACACGCAGCATGAACCTCCTTAACGATATCAAAACGTTCTCTTGGATCACGTATTTCATCGAGTGGTTTTGGTTTAAGAAGGGCTTTTATGCCGGTTACAACGGGTTCACTTTTTGTACCGATTACAATTTTGTCGTTGCTTGCTATTGTTCCATTATAAATGATAGCATCAATAGTCGTGCCAAGTCCCACTTCTTCTTTTACCTCTAGGACACTTCCTTTACCTGGACCGCTTTCTATGTGCAGTTGTTCCTCCAGAAACCGCTGTGCCAGCCCAACAAGAGTCATGAGAAGTTCTGGTATTCCTTCACCCTTCTTCGCAGATATTGGTACAATTGCCACGGTTTTTCTGAAATCAGCAATATTGAAATAAAGATCGGCCTGTAACTTGTTTTCAAAAAGTGTTCCGATCATATCATATATCTTTTCTTCAAATATGGTTTTGACGATAGGGCGTTGTTTCTCTATCCTTATTTTTGCTATATTATCGATTGTTTGCCATCCTGAAATTGCATCTATTTTATTTGCAGCAACTATAAATGGTGTTTTGTATTGTTTTAAAATGTTTATTGACTCATATGTTTGGGGTTTAAATCCGTCATTTATATCGACGATTACCACCGCTAAATCTGCCAGTGAGCCCCCTCGCGTTCTTAGTGTTGTAAATGCATGGTGTCCTGGCGTATCAATGAACAATAACCCCGGCAATGTGAATTTTTTTCCTTTCAGTAGATCTCCGCAAATATTATGGATTACATCAATGGGCACTTCTGTTGCACCTATATGTTGAGTTATTGCCCCTGATTCTCTTGCCGCAACAGTAGAACCTCTAATAAAATCTAAAAATGATGTTTTTCCGTGGTCGACGTGACCTAGTACGCTTACTATTGGTTGTCTGACGTATTTTAAGGGGGTTGCCATATTATTCACCCGAGCGTTGTTAATATAGCTCCCTTTTTAATCTTTGTCGATGTGGTGCCTTAGTGGTTATTCCTGTTTCTTTTTTTGTTATACTTTATCGGATGAAACTTTAAAGAATTAGATAATCCAGAGTCGCAAAGTTCATAATCGAGTCTAGTGATTAAATCTATAGATATTGCTCTCTCTTTTGCAGAATACAATATATCCCAATTTGCTTTTCTGTTCGGCATATTCAGAGTTACTAGTGATTATAGTACTATTAACCCCCCGTATTTTATATCTCCACGTCATCATTTTCCGTTCCTCCAATTTTAGATAGTGACACGTCTTCTAGTTTATATTCATAAAAATGGGGTGATTAAAAGTACTGGCTTGTAGAGTCAAAAGCATCCAATAAGAACTTTGAGAAAGAAAAGGTTCGAGTAACTCATCCTTTTCACCCTCTCTATAACCAAGAATTCGAGATCATAGAGTGCCGTTACGGGTGGAAAGAAGAGA
>JAUWOO010000044.1 GCA_030612095.1 Thermoplasmatota archaeon
TGAGAACCAACAAAAACCAAACCATCATTGATTATTGGTGTGGTTTCTACGCCCCATCCAGTTTCAAATTTCCATTTAAGATTGCCCGTTTCGGCGTTAACTGCATAAACGAATGTGTCCCATGAACCAAAATACATTACATCATCTTGAACATAAGGTCTTGAAGTGATCATCCCGTCTGTTTCAAAAATCCAACTTATGTCTCCATTTTCAATGTTTATTTTATAACATTTGTCTCCTGAACCGATAAACAAGGAGCCATTCCACGGTTGAGAGATATATATTTCATCGGATAACTTGGCATTCCATTGTTCATCACCTGATTCTGCATCAAAGGCATAAATATTGCCGTTTTCATCACCAACAATTACTTTATTATTTGCTACGACAGGGCGGGATACAATTTTTCCTAAGGGTTTTCCTCCTTGTATCATCCAGCCCATATCTAACATTTTTAATCCCTCAGCAGTTCCAATAAAAAGCTTGTCATCATAAATTGCTGGAGCAGTAGGCTGATTTCCAATTGACACATTCCATAGTAGCTGACCATCCTCAACATCTAATGCATAAAGTTCACCAGATGAGGTTGTCGAGAATAAAATATCATCCTTTATGACACTTGATGAATAGAAATCATTTGAGTTGTCCCCCGTATCGTAAGTCCAAAGTATGTCTGGTTGATATTCAAGTTCCCGCGGTTGATTAATTGTCTCATATCTATCTTTGTCTGGAAGTCCATATAGTCTGACCCATCCAACCGGTTTAATCTTTTCATTTTGCATGCTTGACTTGTCGAGATTCTCCAAATCCAATATTTTTCCCATTGGGTTGCCAGTATGCACCCACATCCCTTGGTTTTCTACGAGTTTTGAACAGGTGATTTTACAATCTGGCGAATATCTACCAATAGAATCGGTAGCCATGATTATTTTGACCACATCAACATTGATTTTCCCGTAATACTGTTCACCAAGTCCCTGGAATTTTATGTCTCTTTCTGCTGGCCGATACAATGGGGTATGATATTGATATCCATCAATGCCAAGAACTACATGATAGATAAGTGTTTTTGCAAGAAGTTTGAGATCAATTTTCTCAAGTCTCACTCCAAGATCCATGGGATTATTAGCAGACCAGTGAAATCCGTTAAACGTCCGATCGATAATAGCATCATGATATAGGCCAAGTTCATAGCGTGCAATCTCGCCGGTTTTTGTGTTGCCGATTAACCAGACGGCATTCATCACACCATCATTTTTATGTTTGAGATAATAAATGACATCATCAATGCTTTCTGCGTATTGAACAGCGGTTCGTGCGCGAACAGCAAGGGGTAGGCCACGTTCAGACCAAAGACCCTGAGGAATTGTGGTTTCTATAAATACAAGTCCAGCATCGTTTTGATAAAAATCATGGTCGCTCCATATATATCCTGGTGCACATGTCATCATAAATCGATTGCCCTGTGTTGGAGCGACATCTAAAACTACGTTCCACCGGATGGCTATATAATTGGACCACCAGAATGCCCCAGAACCATCACTACTGCTCCACATGGAATTCGAGATAATGATTTGTCCATCGGTGGTTGCATTCCCTGTTGCGATAAATGAACTACAATGGTGGTGCATGGGTTGATCGCTAAATTCGTCGATAAACTGATTAGCAGAAAGTGCCGTGTACGATGAAAATTCCGGCTTCAAGCAGTTAAATAAAGTCAGTAAAGGGTGGAATCCCTTTCGAATTTTACGATCCGTTAGTTTTGACATTAGTTCATACATTTGATTTGACGTGAGAACGTCTTCGTATGATACAGGATCTCCATGAATCGTGCCACCGTTGTTTGCTACACCTGCTGCAATTCCTCTGATTTCCTCACGATATTCGGTTGGATATTCATCCCAGTACATTCGAACGACTTGAGATTTACAAAATTTCCACCATATCTCTGATATTTTTTCATACCGCTCTTGAGAAAAGCAACCATTTAATTTTTTTAAGGAGGGGTGATTGTGTATCATGTTACTCCAGCGGTTCATCATATCAACAATTTCCTCTGAAAGCAGATACCCATGTTGATATCCTCTTTCATAGGGCTCGCCTTCTATATGTGTATAGATCCACCCTTGGATATTGTATCTGTATCCCCCTTCATATTTAATCTCAGGAGAAATTCCAATATTTTGGTCAGTAGTATTTACCGTATTTTCTTTTTCCGCTAAAGCGTATGGTAAGAACAAAGTAGTTAGAATCATAAGTAAAATTGTAAAGAAACAGACAATCTTTCTCATATTAATCATATTTAACCAATTATATATGTAAAAGTTATTATATAAATATTTAGCCCAGGGTAATAGTTATTTTAAATTCTCTCAACACAGGCATTAATTTAATGTATGATTGTTGTGTCAAAGGAAAGTATAATTTTTCACTAATCTCGCCGTTTCTAAGGGGTGATCAATCGGGTTAATGCTCTATTACCTAATTTTTATCAGAAACTTCCAGAGGACGTCCATGAAGGTTATGAATGGTCTAGCGATAGGGGTAATACCCTGAGAAAGTTTAGTTGGAATAGTATGGTTGATTGTGGTGTTGAGATTATTTCAGTATAGATATATTGTGATATTCGTTCCATTTATTTTACGAAAGATTAATATATTAATTAAATCTAGAATAAATAGAGGTAAAATCATGAAAAGAAAAATAATATTTGGAAGTTTATTGGCAGTATTCCTATTATCGATGCTACCATCGGTTCCAGCAGTTGAATTCAATGCCGCAGTAGAAGCAAATGAATCACGTATCATAGAGCACATTCAAACGATAAGTATCCCTAAGTTAAGGGAAGAAATAAAAAACATCGATGTAGAAGATTTATTTGGGGAAGTTAAGGACGAATTAAAAGAAAATGATATACAACCACAATGTTTTACAATTATTCTGCTAATCATTAAATTGTTCCTTCGAATAATTGGTAGAATTATAGGATTTACATTTGGTGCAATTGGTAAAGTCGTAGGCTTTATCGGAAGGATCATAGGTTTTATTGCTTCACTGATTGGATTTGTGGTAGGAATTATAGGATCAATCTTTGGCTTAGTCGCAGGGGCAATAGGGGCAATAATAGGATTGATATTTGGAATTCTAGGAAAAATCATTGGTTGGATAATTGATTTAATTATCCCAGGAAAACATGTTAGATCCGCTTAATACTTTTCAAATTTAACAGGTAAACGGGAATTTTCAAAATTCTCCCTAATCTTTCTTTTTTCCATCCATGCATCCTTTCTCAATCTTGGATCAACCCGCCCAATAAATTTATGTACCAAAATAATATATCGTCCATCAATGAGGGTCTAGTGAAAAACAAATGATTTCTTAAATTATTTTCTTTTTCATTGTTTTTCCTCCCAAGCTAGACCCTTCATTTTTCTCATCCTGCAGAATAAGGAGCGATAATTGCTTAAAAGGACGATCCTCGATATAAAGTCTTACTTTTGAAGAAATGAGACTATTGGTGATTGTATGACTGAAAAACAGTACATTAATTGCAACAAATGCTGCATTTCAATCGAAACATTTAAATTAATCTAAGTTAATTTAAATTGTAAATCTACATTCGAGACTAAAGATGAGAAAAAATTTGAAAATATTATTATCATGCATAGCTAATCTTGAAAAAGCAAGGGTTAATGCCATAGGTTATTGAGCAAGTTCGGATGTTTTTAGGGAGGGAAAGAGTTAATAAAATGAGGGAGGAACAAAATAATAGGCGAAATAATTACAGGATTACACAGTTCCTGAATGTCCTTAATCCTTAATTTGGAAATAAATTATCAGAATATAATATTAATGGTTAGTATAATCATCAGCATCACCTTTAGGAAAGATTAAGGACTATTTACTTCATATGTTTCGTTATAAAGTTATGAATTCCCTCAGCTATATCTCGCCAATTGCTATTACAAAAAAAATGATGACAACCATCATACAGCCTGTATTCTGCGTTGTATTTCTCAGCTAATCTTTTAACCAATTCAGGAGTACATATTCCATCCTGCTTTGTTGCAATGAAAAAGAGAGGGCATCTCACTTTTTTTTCATCTACAGCTATCCTGTTCATTCCCAGTTCATATGTAACAATTGCTGATTGTTTCTCCAATTTTTCATAGATACTTTTTGCCTTTTCCTCCTCTATCCCAACCAACATATATTTTCTAGCATACCGATAATCTTCTTTAAACGGCCTTCCCATGATAACGTTTGGTGCATACATAGCAGAAGATAGCACAATACCGCCACGAAACTTCACTCCTTTTGGAGCCGCAGAGCATATAGCAACGCCACCCTTTATGCTGGCTTCCTCTGCTACTTTCTGGACAATCAGGCCACCCATTGAATGTCCTATAACTATATCGTCTTCTGTTGTCATGGCCTTTACTTTATCCACATAATCTTGAAAATGAACTTTCCTCAGATTTAATCCTTCTTTCAAATTTACTGCTTTACATGAAAAATTTCTCTCATTAAAATAATTGATAATAGGACGCCACACATCAGCATTGGACAACATTCCATGAACAAAAATAAGCATGTTAATTACAGATACCTATTATGTCACTTATTTATTTTACGGCTGGGAGATATTCTGCCAAATATCTAACTTATTGAGAAAACTTATTTTCTGAATGTTAAACATGACGAGTGCCTAAATCACTTTTTCTTAAGGTGAAAAACATATCTAGTTGGAATTCTTTTTTTCTTTCCAGTCCAATAACCGCAGTTGGGGCAACTGAGTTCTATGGTAACTTCTCCACCCCATATTGTTAGGTTCCTCACTCGTTTTAAAATACTTTCACATACTGGACATTTTGCCAACAATTTCCTTGGGTCTCCCTCGCGAGAATGAATCTCAAGTTTTACAAAATTATTGTTTATTGCTATTTTACGAAGTCTACTTTCACTCACACCAAATTTTTTCTTTTTCGTGTTGAGTTCTTTGACTATCAACTGTTTCAGTTTTTTCTGTGACTGTATCGTACGATTTTCTTTTAAAATCTTTTTAAGAGCAATTTCAACCTGATTATCAGACGGTATGTGATAGCTCATAACGATATTGGAATTAAATTCGGATTACTTAAAATCTTTCAATAAGGCATAGTCTTGATTAGATCTGTTCTTGTAATGATGCCTATAATTTTGTTGTTTTCTATTAATGGCAAAGCTCCTACATTATTTTTGATCATAACTTTTGCAGCTTCTGAGACAGTCATGCCAGGCTCAGTCCAGACAACAGGTGTTTTCATAACATCGCTCACTAGGAGCTCGTCAAGTGCATGTTTCTGCCTCCCTAGTGAAATAGATCTTTTTACGCTTGCTAATGCAAAGGTTATTTCCGTGTCGGATATTATTCCAACAAGTTTTCCCTGATCGATAACTGGCAGACGTGCAACGTTTTCATCTATCATCATTCTCCGAGCATGAATAACTCTTTCATTGGGAGATATCGTGTGTAGTTTTTCTTGCATTATTTCCTTAAGTTTTTTGTTGCAGTCAACGAGAGGTAGCAAATCTGCTTTTGTGACTACTCCCACTAGTTTTTCATTTTCTACGACTGGTAGCATAGTAGGGCCTGGTTCACCGACTTTTTTAAGAATCGCTTCGATATCTGTATCTGGAGATACGGCATTGATTTCCTTATCAGTAACAGATGATGCATGCAGTCTTGAGGCAGGCACACCTCGGCTCCTTATTGATCCAAGTTTAAATGCAATCATATTGTCGGTAATAATCCCAATTAATTTTTTCTCTTCAACAACGGGTATCTTTGTTATCTCATGCTTCTTCATTAGTTTTAGAACATATTTTAGTTCCACATCTTTATCTACAAAAATAACGTCCTCTGTCATTATATCCTTCACTTTCATTTTCCCTTATCCCTCCGTAATTACAAATATCGCAGTCTATTGATATGCTAATGCGTCTATACAATCCTCACACAGCAAACGCCCATCAACATTTCTTAAATTAGTGGAAAGCGTACCACAGTCTTCGCATTTGCCCGAAAAAATCTGCCTTCTTAGATGGGCCTCGTCTCTCACACTCATATCATACCACTCTCGTGATATTTCATGTAATATGGGAGACATTCTTGATATATCCTTTTGTGTTATTATACCTATTAACTCACCATTTTCCACTACCGGTAATCTTCTGATATTACATTTTCCCATTGTTTTTACAGCCTCTTCGAGTGGGACATAAGGGTCGATTACTATGATTGGTGTGCTCATGATCTCTTCAACTGTTACTTCACTTGCTTTTAGATCCTCTGCAACAACCTTTTTTAGTATGTCACTTTCAGTGATGATTCCTATGGGTGTATCATCTACAACTATGCAGTTTCCAATGCCCTTTTTCTTCATTAAACCTGCAGCTTCCTTAACCGAAGTTTTTGTTTTAACCGTTATTGGATTCATCTTCATTGCTTCTTTGACAAGAACGTTGCCCTTGTTCATTTTGTTGACTTCCCTTAATGAAATATATATGAAGGCAATTTGTCCCAAACATTAAAACCTTTCGATGTGTTATTATCTCTTTAATATGAGTAGTAGTCAGTACGAACGGGAACTTAAAGGCATATTAGAAGGAGAGAATAAAATCCTTTCAAAGATAACAAAGACATGTACGGCAATAGAGAAAGATAACTATTTAAGGATAAATGATAAGCCTTTTGCGGTGATCCGCGCAGCTGGATCTTTAGGTGTTGACTTGGTGGCAGTAAGGGGGAACATCTCATTTTTGGTTGAGGTTAAAACCAGTATTGAAGATACAATTCATTTCAGCAGTATAAGTGGAAAATTACAAAAACAGGCGGAATCAATGTATGATCTATGTGAGAAAACAAAGACACTACCGATATATGCGTTTAGACTTAAAAATCATCGAGGCGATTCGTGGAGAATTTTCACCCTTGATATCAATAATTTGGAGGGAAGACCAAGTGTTTTACATAAAAGGGTTCCTAAATTTGACTGCAGTAAGAGTGGTAATTTTGTAATGAGGTGGAAAAAAGGTCTCCCTCTTTCAGATTTCATCTTGTATTTATGTAGATAATTTCATTCGAAACTTTTTATAACTGTTTTGTATTATTGCCTTGCTGATTACCATGAAAAAGATAATTATTGCATATGATGGGTCTGTTGCTTCTAAGAGGGCAGTAGAAATGGCTTTAAAATGTTCGAATAAAGATGATGAGTTAACTATTCTCACTGTAATACCAGCAGAGCTGGCCGAATCGTCCTTTACAAAAATGTTGTTACCTACAATTGATTTAAGTTCTGTAGTAAAATCGGGTAGTTTTAAGGAGCGGGCTATGGAAACTCTGTCTAAGGTTGTAGCGGAAATTGAAAATAACGTTAAAAAAGTAAATGTTGTTGTGGAATCTGGAGATCCGGCAGATGAAATCCTTATGTCAGCAAAGAAACATGAGGCAGATATCATTGTCCTTGGATACAAAGGCTATGGAAAAGAGGGAAGATTTTTACTTGGAAGTGTCACCGACAAAGTAGTAAGACATGCAGGGGTGTCAGTTTTAATAGTTAGATAAAAATCATTTTAGTGATAATAATAGGTAGAATGCAAATAATAAACTTTTTTATATTAATCAACAAAGAACTCCTGTTAGCAGGCGTTATATGCTAGTTTAACACAGGTTACAATCCCTGTTGGGTTTATTGTGCGCATTCCAATGTAAATTAGACTATTCGCCATTTGGTGAACTCAGTTTAATACTTGCGTTTCTTTGTAGTATGTAATTTAGATTTAGACATCCTTTCATGAAGTTCTTTTATTCTTTTTTCTACATGTCTTGCATAGGCATCTTGCATTTTTCTCCCTCTAACTCTACAGTTTCATATTACCAAAACTTCTTACTACAATATGGACAAGTTCTTGCATCTTCAGGAATATTACGACCACAATTTGGACAAGTTCTGGTAACTTCCCTCTTCTCTGTTTTCTCCTTATAAGTTTTAGGTCTGATAATGAACCAAATAATAAGACCAATAATTCCCCATAACAATCCTATTATAAACCAAACTGCACCACTTTTCCCCCGTTCATCTGCATCTTTATACATCCATATTCCAATTACAAGAGATATAATAAAATATAAAATAACACCAACGAAGCACATTGTCCCAACACAGATTTCATCGAATAACTCTCCAAGTTCTTCAAAGAGGATCTCCGTATAACTATAACTTATGGTTGCATTTTGGTCATTTGGGTTGAAAATTATAATATAATAAGATTGGTCATCTGGTTGCGTCCAAGTAAAATTTGCTTTTTGAACATTTTTCTTTTCAAAGACATTAACAGAAAAATCATCTTCACCATATGGAGACAAACCCGTATCATGATATGCATCACTTGTCATTAAGTAGACATGAACCGACAGATTAGAAGTTATATTAAATTGAATTTCTCCCCCTTTACTGGTAAATAAAAGATATTTCGATTTTATATCATATGGTTTCACGATAACGTCTTTTTCTTCATGTATATCTGCAATTGCGAACAGTGAAAAACAAATGGAAATCATCAAGAAAATTGCAATTCCAGTTATTACTATTCTTTTCATTTTTCTCCCTCAAATCTACAATTCCAAACCGCCTTTTCAAGAGATGTTTATTCTTTATAAACCACATCGTGTTCTCGAACCCTCTCCTTGACTTTTATGCCAATGTCATCTCCGGGCTTCGCAGTTTCAATAGGTTTTCTATCTATTTCCATACTGTCAACTGTTTGAGTGAAATCAGTATGGGCACCGACTATGTGTATGGTATCTCCAATTTTTAGTTCACCATTATTAATTTGTATAACTGCAACATTGATATGACTGAAGAAATGCGTAATTAATCCAATTTTTTCTCTAGCCGTTATTTCACCTCCCTTTTAAATCTACAATTTCATTCCAATTATCAAGACGGTCATTCATTTTTGTATCTGACAAAGGCTTTATGCTCATTCCACCTTGGTTTTGACTGATTCTCTTTTCTTGCTTGTCTTTTAGGATACAAGAAAAACAAGAATAACAAGCAAAACACAAATAGATAGTAAAACTGTACACCAAAAAGATATCCCAAGTATCCAAAGTATCCTGCAAATCCTAAATAACCAAGTTTGTATATGTTCATTTTTCCTCCCCTAACTGCAATTTCATAATGCCTCCATCAAAAGATGGTCATTCATATCATTTACCACCTCCTACTTTTTTCAATCCAAGCGTTATCCACATCTCCCTGTAACTCTATAGGTAAATCTGGTGTTCCATCATGAAAAACCCCATCGTCATCCTCCCACCATATCCGCCTATTCATAGTTTCACAAGTGTTCTTATTAGTTATTTCAGCCCATATCTCTGATTTAATATCGCCCTTTTTACCCTCCTTCAGTAACCTTTTGATATTAACATCATACTCAGACATTTTCCTCCCCATTTCACAATTTCAAAGCTTTCAATCCAACTTAAAGGTTACGATTGTTTTCTATTTGATACATTTGTACCATATAATTTCATCCATGCAAGAAGATATTTATACCAGAAATCACTAATGTATTATTGAGTGGGGAGTTAATTTTAAACTATTATGCTATTTTTCCTCCTAGAGGGCACAGTGTAATAGCATCCCATCCTTCCCACTCACCTTACCTTACAGCAATTTCATTACTATTTCTTGTAATATTCGTTATAGTATCCCAGATGAGTTCTTCCCTATATTTCTATCATCAAAAAAAACTTTTTTGTTCTAAGATCAAAAGGTTTGTTCTACAGGATTTACATATTTCATAAAAACCTTCAATACCAGTTTCTCCTTTAAAGAAATTGGTAATAGGTTTATTCAATCCACATTTTTTACATTGCTCTTTCAGAACCATAAAAAGCAAATAAGTTTCGTGTTTTATGTGTCTAAAATAGACGTGATTGAAAGTGGGATTTCCGAACGAAGCCAAAACTCATTTGGAAATCCCAGAGACAAAAACACCAGCTCACCGAACTGGTGATACCGTTGAAACCCTCACCACCTGCTCTGTACTATCCTGGAGCCACACACACAAAAAACTTATTATTCTATTCCAGATATTAGTGATAATAATGCATCCTGCGGATGAAATACGGGGAGTTAAAAGTAAACGACTTGCTAAAAAAAGAATAGTTCTTGGAATTACTGGTAGCATCGCTGCTGTTGAATCTGTTAAATTGTCTCGGGAGTTTATCAGACACGGCGCTGAGGTTTTTCCAGTGATGACGCATTCTGCAACAAAAATTATTCATCCTGATTCTTTGGAATTTGCTACGGGAAACAAACCAATTATTGAATTGACTGGAAAAACAGAGCACGTCTCTTTTTGTGGCAGGGTAAAAGAACCCGCAAATTTATTTATTATTTCGCCTTGTACGGCCAATACTATTTCAAAAATTGCGCATGGCATTGATGATACAGCAGTCACAACATTTGCAACTACAGCCATTGGTTCAGGCATACCAATGTTGATTATTCCTGCCATGCATCTGTCCATGTATGACCATAAAATAGTTCAGAAAAATGTTCTTAAATGCAAAGAGGTGGGCATCGGATTTGTTGAACCATCAATCCAAGGAAGTAAAGCCAAGATGGCGAATATTGATGAGATTGTTGCATATGTTATCCGGGAGACAGGTAAACGTGACATGGCAGACAAGAGATTTCTCATAATTGGCGGATCTTCTGCTGAAGCAATTGATGATGTAAGAATAATTTCTAATCGTAGTTCTGGAAAAACGGCGGTCTCCCTTGCAAAATCTGTTTTTTACAGGAGTGCGGATGTTGAACTTTGGTATGGGTGCAGCAAGGAACCGATTCCAAATTATATAAAAACTGTGAACTTTGAATCTGTTGGAGATATAGTAGAGTTGTTGAAAACCAGAGATATAAAGAATTTTGACGTTATAATTATCTGTGCGGCGCTATCAGATTACATCCCTAAAAAAATAGACGGTAAACTCTCTTCGAATGAAAAAAAGCTTATTTTAGAAATGTCACCTGCCCCTAAGATTATTGCTATGATACGGGAAAAAGCCCCAACATCTAAACTCATAGGTTTCAAACTTGAGGAAAACAGTAATGAATTACAGGATAAAGCTTACAGTCTTCTTAAGAAAAACAATCTTGATTTTGTAATTGCAAATACAATTTCAGGCCTTAACGGTGATAAAAATGAGGTGTGGGTAATAGATAAAAAAGGAGACACTATCCATAAGACTGGTAAGAAAGAACATCTGGCTGATTGGATTTTAGATGTAGTAAAATAAAGGTGAACTAAATGAGGGCTGTTGCATTTGCACCGGGTCATATTTCTGGATTTTTCGAACCGGTATACAATAAACAAGATATGGCTAGAACTGGTTCTCGAGGTGCGGGTATTAATGTTTCTCTAGGTGCAGTATCCGAGGTTAATGTTGAAGAATCTACAAGTCAGATTTTTGAAATTTATGTTAACAATAAACAATCTAATTCTCCGGTTGCACATCTTGCATTGAAAAATTTACTTGGAGAAAACAAAGTTCATGTTGTTGTAAGAACCAATCTAGATCTGCCTGTTAGTCAGGGTTTTGGCATGAGTGCAGCAAGTGCAGTCAGTGCAAGTTACGCTCTTGCAAGAATTATTGGCGTTTCCAGTACCGATGCATTGAAAGCATCTCATTTTGCAGAAGTTCAACTTAGAACTGGTTTGGGTGACGTACTTGCAAGTTGTTTTGGTGGCATTGAGATACGTAAACATCCAGGGCTTCCGCCTTGGGGCGTAATAGAACACATCCCTGGAAACTATAATCTGGTGTTGTGTGTCGTTGGTAAAAAACTGGATACAAAAAAGATTTTGTTAGATTCTGATAAAGCAAGTGATATTACAAATTATGGGAGATATTGTACTAAGAAGTTATT
>JAUWOO010000037.1 GCA_030612095.1 Thermoplasmatota archaeon
GTTGGATTTGTAAATGTGTCGCTCAAACACTATCTGAGCATAAGGATTTGAATGCTTATAGACTTGGCAGGCGAAAAATTGTTGTTTTTGACGATGTAGATATAGGCATTCCAATTGAGAGGATAGTTAATGGTGAACCTAAGCCACTGGGCTATGTACTAAGAAAAGTAAATGAAAAGACAGTCAGTGAAATTACGAAAGAACTCCGAGATGTACAAAAGGAGGAAGTAGATAAGTCGGCGTCTGTTCTTGGTAAAAATCTTACTAGTTTTGAAAAATTTGCATTAAAATCTCCTTTATTTCTAAAAAAACTGTTTCTATTGTTGTTTAGGCGAAATGGTTTGATAAAAAAGAAACATTTTGGAACAACTGGTGTTACGGCAATTGGTATGAAAGGAAAATTCGCGGGTGGTGCCATACCTATGGGTGGTGCAACATCTATTCTTGTTGTGGTTGGTGGAATAACAAAAAAACCTGGAGTCATAAACGATGAAATTGCAATCCGTGAATATCTCTATCTAACAATTACCGCTGATCATGATATTGTTGACGGCGGGCCTCTAGCACGATTTGTTGAGAGATTAACAGAACTAATTGAAAATGCATACGGAATATATGATAACTCAGATATGTAAAAATGGAGGCGCTTTTGATTCTCTATTCATTTTAAATTCTTCATAATATTCCATGTCAACCATTTTTCCCATTCTTTGGATTGTGATTGGGATATCCGTCAATCAAATAATCTGTACTAATAGAGAGTTTTCACTTCGTTCATAACGCTATTGCGGATATTTTCAGGTGTAAATTTTTCCAGATGCCCTGGAACTGTAACAATAGGAATTCCGTCATCTTTTAGATAGTTGATAGCCGGAAGTGCCTTCTCTTTGAATTCATTTAGTCTGGAGCGGATTTTTTCTTCAGTATCATCAGAACGTTGAATGACCTTTGCACCGCATTCACAGCGTCCATCCTTCGGCGGTTTGTATTCAAGATGGTAGACCTTACCACACTCCGGACATATTCGCCTTTTAACCGTCCTTTTTATTATTCTTTCATCGGAGTTATCTACCAGCACAATAAAATCTATTTTAGAATCATGCTTTTCCAATAACTCTAATAGAAATTTGGATTGTTCTGGCGTTCTTGGGTAACCATCTAATACCTGATTACGATGATTCTTTTTTGCAAAATATGATTCAAAAAGTGCATTTGTTATGTAGTCAGGCACAAAGAGACCTTTATCCACAAAATACTTGGCTTTCATTCCTAGAATTACGTCTTCGTTATCTGTTCCAAGCCCATGTGAAATTTTATCATCTGGTATGAATCGCTGTTCATCATCACTCCAAAATATTTCGAGATTTCCATCATATCCATATTTGTTGAACTTTCCCAAATAACTACGGAAAATATCTCCCGTAGAAAGTTGCTCCAAACCGAATTCTTCTACCAACACATCTATTCTAGGTTGTTTACCTGCTCCACTTTTTCCAGATACAATGACATTTGTGATATTATCAGGGTTAACTTCAGACATGATGTCGGGTAAAGAACATTTATTATATAAAGTCAAGCAAGGGCACAAGAAAGCTTTTAAATTGTGACACTATATTATTAACTATGGGAATAAATAAAAATAGGGGAAGAAAATGATAAATAACGCTCGTAGTAAATGTCTAGCAATTTCGCTAGTGATGCTTTTTATTATTTCTGGTTGTATACCTGCTTTTGGTTCACATGTAAAAAACAGCTCTACTGAATTTGCGCCTGTGGAGAAAGCATGTTTAACATCCGAATCTGACATCAAGTATATTGAGATAGATCTTGACTTCTCTTACCCAGAAATAGTTCCTTATGGTGACTATGTGATTATACGTTTAAATGAGGCAGATCTCAATAGAATGGATCCTGGTAAGCCAGTATTGCCTGTTAATCTTTCCATTTTTGAATTGCCATTTGGTACAAAGATACTCGATGTGGAATACGAACATTCTACACCAATAATTTATAATCTGACCGGAAAAATTGCCTTTGGTTCAATGCCTGTAATTGATAATATGAAATCCTATCAACCAAAGACTACTATGGACACAGAGGTGTATGAAAGCCCTAATCAATATCCATCTGACTGGATATTCTATCATACTGGCGGAGGTTTGTCATATGGCACTCACAAGACATTCTTTGTACTTCGAGTTTACCCAGTTATATATATCCCACTTGATGATCAAATACAGTTTATCCAACATATCACGATAAATATTAGTTACATGGAACCTGAAGAACCTCTTTTAGACGAAAACAAAAACAGCATCTATGATCTGTTGATAATAGCTCCGTCAAGGTTCACTAAACATCTAGAGCCTCTTGTTGATCACAAGAATAATCATGGCATGTCAACCACGCTTGTTACATTAGCAAAGATATATGATGAGGAATTCTGGGGAAGAGATGAACCAGAGAAAATCAAATATTTCATTAAAGATGCAATTGAGAGCTGGGGAATCAAATATGTACTGTTGGTCGGTGGAATAAAAGGCCAAACCAGTACATGGGATTTACCTGTAAGATATAGCCATGTAGTCCCACTAGCTGAACAGG
Source organism: Thermoplasmatota archaeon (assembly GCA_030612095.1). Classification (GTDB taxonomy): domain Archaea; phylum Thermoplasmatota; class E2; order DHVEG-1; family DHVEG-1; genus JAUWWG01. The sequence goes on from JAUWOO010000037.1 coordinate 2,605, forward strand.
AATATCCTGAACAATCTTTCATCAGTGATCTTTACTATGCTGACATATATGATGGTGAAGGTAAGTTTTCGAGTTGGGACTCCAATGATGACAATTTCTTTGCTGAATGGAGTGAAACATACAAGGAAGAGATGGATAGCTACCCTGATGTTTATCTTGGTCGTCTTCCATGTAGGACACCTTCAGAAGTTAAAGTTATGGTAAACAAAATAATAGATTATGAGAAAGATAAATGTGATAATGAGTGGTTTAAAAACCTGGTTCTTGTGGCTGGAGATTCTTATGTCGATGACGCTCATTTTAATGAAGGGGAACTTATCTCTGAGGCGGCAATAGAACTTATGCCTGATTTTACACCCGTGAGATTATATGCATCAGAGCAAGACATCAGTAGAAAGACAGTCAACAAGGCAATGAATCCTGGTTGTGGATTTGCCTATTTCTGTGGTCATGGGAGTGCTATGACGTGGAATACTCATTTTCCCCCAGATGGTACAGACTGGTGCACGGGATATAATGCATTTGATATGATTTTACTTAGAAACAGGGAAAAACTTCCTATTGTGATTGTTGGCGGCTGCCACAATGGTCAGTTCGACGTCACCATGATGAATATTATAAAGGGGATTATAGAGGACGGTCTTGGTTATTTCAGTATGAAACCTGGAAATTTTGGAAAGTTCTGGTATAATGAATGGGTTCCAAATTGTTGGGCCTGGTGGTTAACCAGCAAGAAGGGCGGAGGGGCAATTGCAACCATTGCAAATACTGGACTTGGGACACATGGTGAGGATGATTCGGACAACAACTCAATAGCCGATTATTTGGAAGTACTGGATGGTTGGTTGGAGCTGCGTTTCCTTGAGTTTTATGGAAAAGAACATCGTGATATTCTTGGAGAGAACCATGGAGATACGATGGCTGGTTACTTGCATAGATTCCTTGGCGATGAAGCTAAAATGGATGTAAAGATGATACAACAGTGGGAATTATTCGGGGATCCAAGCTTAAAAATTGGCGGATATGATTAAAAACTTCCAGCATAGTCCTAAAAAATGATAAAAAAAAGAAAGAAAAGAGATAGGGAAACTGTCTTATTTCTTTTGTAGATATGGAAGACCAGTTCTCTTATTTACGCCAACTTTGTATTTGTCTGGCTTGTCGCAAGGCTTACCGCTCTTTGGTGTTCTCTTGCTAAAGAAATAAATTGTTTGGTTCCTTCCACCTTTAAGTTCCACATCTCTCGTATATAATGTCCATCCTTCATATTCATATGCCATAGGATTTACCTCCTAATCAGGAATGCATATCTTATGATTTAAATCTTTCCTTATTTTCCCCCGATAAAAACAGATTCAGAGAAACCGCTGTTTCTAAAAATCCTTAAAAAGGTTAGGACCGATGAGGAAGTGTTTTTATTTATTACTATTCGTCAGATATTTTTTCACTAATTCAATAGCACATAGATTTCCACACATGGAACACGCATTTTCGTCTTCCATAGGTAGCCGTTTGCCTCTGTATTCCTTTGCCCTTTTTGGATCTATGCAAAGATCAAACATTTTATTCCATTCTAGTTTTTCTCGTGCTTTGCTGAAATTGGAATCAACATCTCTATCTATGCCACGTGCAAGATCTGCGGCATGTGCGGCAATTCTTGTTGCAATAACCCCTTCTCTAACATCCTCTTTGTCTGGGAGGGCTAGGTGCTCTGCAGGTGTTAAATAGCAAAGGAAATCCGCTCCAGCAAGGCCTGCTATTGCTCCACCTATGCCGCCAACAAAATGATCATAACCTGGTGCAATATCAGTAACTAGAGGTCCAAGTACAAAATATGGGGCTTCTCTTGTCACCGTTTTCATAACCTGTATGTTTGGCGGTATATCGTTTAAGGGCATATGTCCCGGTCCCTCAACCATAGTTTGAACTCCTTTCTTTCTCGCCCTCTCTACAAGTTCACCTATTATCAGCAGTTCCTGAAACTTTGCCCGGTCGTTTGAATCATACAAAGATCCGGATCTCATTCCATCTCCAAGGCTAAGAGTTACATCATATTTTTTTGCTATTTCTAGTAAATAATCAAAATTTTGATACAACGGATTTTCCTGTTCATTGTGCAGTATCCATGCCATGTGAAATGCTCCACCTCTGGAAACCATAGGGATCAGACGTTTCTGCCTTCGAAGTCTTTCCACGCTCTCTTTAGTAACTCCAACATGAGTAACGGCGAAATCGATTCCCTGCTTGGCCTGATGTTCAAACATGTTAAACATGTCATCCTCAGTCATATCGATGATGGCACCACGTTTCTTGATCGCTTCTATCCCTGTCTGATAAATTGGGACCGTTCCAAATGGTACATCTACTGCTTTAAGAAGGGATGTACGAATTTCATCGAGATTTCCACCCGTGGATAAATCCATGACGGCATGTGCACCAGCCTCTATGGATACTCTTGCTTTCTCAACTTCTTCGCGAGGTTTGCAATATTCTCTTGATGTTCCAATATTGGCGTTAACCTTAACCCGTAAACCCTTGCCTATGCCAAGTGCATTAGGTGAATGAATTGGATTATAGGGGATTACTATCTTGCCAGAAGCAACTCGTTTTCTGATTATGTTCACATCTATTTTTTCAGTTTTAGAAACGTCTTTAATTTCCTTTGTGATTTGTCCTTTCTTCGCCTCAGAAATTTGTGTCATGATAGTCCACCTGGATTGAAATAAACACTACTTTAATACTTTCAACAGCAATTCATATATATAATCATAGTAGATAGCTTTATAATATTGACTGATATAGCGGCTGAGAAATTTAGGTGGAAAGATTATGATAAATGCATATATTTTACTAACGATGCGGCCGGGAAATTCTAACAACACTATTAAGGAAATGAGAAAAATAGAAAATGTGGAAAAAATATCTGTGGTTGCTGGAGAATACGATATCGTTGTGAGAGTACATGTTAAAGATTTGGAAAAACTTCTCGAAGTGACGAATGAAATTCAAATGGTAGATGGTGTGAAAAAGACAACAACCCAAGTTATAGAAAAAGAAATTGCACTATGAAGATTAGACGAAAATATCTCTTCTACGCATTAGCGTTTGCCTCTGCAATTATTGCTGCGGGAGTGGCATCTATAGATGCTGTAATTAGTGCTCTTTATATACCTAATCCATGGGCTTTCGGTCTTTCATGTTTTTTAGTAGGTACCGTTGTATCACTTTTCATCCTCCTCATCTTTTCAATACCTGTAAAGGGGGAGAGTCTCGGATCAAAAGTTATGGATCCATCCTTCAAACGACTCAGATTGGTAAGAAAAGAGGAACTAAAATATCATATACTTGCTGCGGCGGGGAACTCCGCTCTAACCCTCGGTTATTTTGCGTTGCTTTCTATACTCGGTGATCCATCTGCAGTAATTCCCTTTTCCCAGATTGTTATCCTATATCTAATTATCATTGAATCAATCACTGAGAAGAATATGCCAACACTCTCTGAGATTCAATCTTCCCTCATTGTCACATTTGGTGCAATTCTCGGATCAATTTCGTTAACTGGGGGCATTAGTCTAGAGTCATTGGCCATTGTTTTTCTGGTGATAAACCCGGCATGGGTTCTTTTTTCAATTTATCAAAGAAAATTAAAACTTGTAAAAATTGACAATAAGCCCAATGACGCCCTCAACATTAGATTCTGGAACGTCGTATTTGCATGCATATTCACTGCCGCTATAGTATTCATATATGATACCTTCATGGGAACTAGTCATTTTCTCGCAGGGATAACCGCATCAATCAATCACTTTGACTGGCTAGCATTAACGATGGCTATCACTTTTTTTTCTTATGTATTTTACATACGTGCTCTTGGAATTGGAAAGGCAAGTGTCACACAGGCAGTACGAGCATCATCTGTCCTTTTTGCTATCCCATTTTCTCTGGTAATTTCATATTTCAATATTATACCGCCGTTTTCAACAGATCCAGTAATGATATTAATCAAAATTATAGGTACAACTCTTGTAATTCTTGGTATTGTCTCGTTTGCACTTGCATTAGTGAAGGCATATGTTTTCATCAGCGTGAAACCAGGTTATCCTATTGAAGAAACAATGAAGGAATTATGGAATATTCGCGGTGTCACAAGAGTTGCAGCTACTGCGGGCAAATATGACTTTATGGTTAAGATACGAATAAGAACATTAGTAAAAGGTTATGAGAAAATTATTCGAAAGCTTGAAGGAATTGAGGCAATAAACAAATATAGGTGGGAGTCTGTACTTAAGGAATGGGAAGAAATCTAGTGGTTTAGGGAAACTATTTTACCCATTTATTTGTTCTGAATCTTAGAGGTGATATTGTGATTGATAAACGTTTAGAGAAACTTGCGAGTGTTTTGGTGAATCATTCTCTTGAGATTAAGAAAAATGACTTGTTTGCTATCTGCGGTGGTTCGGTTGCCACACCGCTGATAAAAGAAGTATATAAACAGGCACTAAAGTTAGGCGCTCATCCATATATTCAGATGGGCATCAATGGGCTGGGGGAAATCTATTATAAAAACGCATCTGAGGGGCAACTCAAGTACGTGTCTCCTATTTCTAAGTTTGAAATTGGTAAAATTAATGCGAGACTTGCCATCATAAGTCCAGAGAACACAAGAAATATGACAAATGTTGATCCTAAAAAACAGGCAATAAGTGCCATTGCTCAACAACCAATTTATGATATGTTTTTGAAGAGAGCTGCAAAAAAGGAATTGCGGTGGTGTGTCACTCAGTATCCAACGAATGCTTCAGCTCAGGATGCGGATATGTCTTTGGAAGAATATGAGGATTTTATTTTTAAAGCGGCCCATGTAAATGACAAAGATCCTGTTGGCTATTGGAAAAAGGTTTTCACAGAACAAGAGAAGATTAGAAAGCTGCTGGACTCAAAGAAGAAACTGCATGTTGTTGCCAAGGGCACCGATATTACTGTTTCCGTTAAAGGTAGAAAATGGATTAACTGCTATGGAAAAGAGAATTTTCCCGATGGGGAAGTTTTCACGGGCCCTGTGGAAGATTCTGCAAAGGGATATATTAGTTATTCATTCCCGGCAGTTCATGGTGGTAGATTGGTGGAAAATATTCAACTGTGGTTTGACAAAGGCAAGGTTGTAAAATCAAAGGCATCAATGGGGGAGAAATTCCTTAATTCCATGCTTGATATGGACAAGGGATCACGTAGAATCGGAGAATTTGCTTTTGGTACAAACTACGGGGTGAAAGAATACACGAAGAATACGCTCTTTGACGAGAAGATTGGTGGAACCATACATATAGCTGTTGGACTTGGCTATCCGGAAACTGGTAGTAACAATAAATCAGGTCTTCACTGGGATATGATGTGTGATCTTCGTAAACATGGCGAAGTCTATGCTGATGGTGAGTTAATTTACAGGAATGGCAAATTTTTGTTCTAATTTATTAAAAAACCTATAAATAATGCCTCTCTATTCCAGTTTTCATAATGTGTGGCATAGTTGGTATTATCGGGGGAAAACCAGTATCTCGTCTAATTTATCATAGTCTGCTTGCAATTCAACATCGGGGTCAATCGTCTGCCGGAAAACTAACCTATGATGGAAATATTCATGTGACAAAAGATGCTGGTTTGGTACGAGACATTTTTAACGAAGAAAAAAAGATAGAAACTCCAGGGAATGCTGGGGTTGGTCACACTCGCTATTCTACGGCAGGTATGGATGATATGAATTCCTTGAAGAGGAATGCGCAACCAGAATATTTGGTAAATCCTTTCCTTGCAGCTGTTCACAATGGCAATATTTTTAATCCTTCTGAGATGGCTAGAAAAACCAATAGGAAACCGAGAACAGATTGTGACATCCAATGGCTTTTGTTATCTATGGCAGATAATCTGTATAAAAAGGAGTTAGATGTCGATATAATTTCTGAAGCATGCAAAAATGTAATGAATGACGTAAAAGGCAGTTATTCTGCATTATTTCTTGCTGATTCTGGAGAACATCCATTTCTTTTTGCAATGACTGATCCACATAAAATTAGACCGCTAGTGCTAGGTAAGTTCAATGGGATGTACTGCTTAACTTCAGAAACACGGGTTTTCAAGAGAATCAATTTCGAATATGTAAAAGACATACCAGGCGGATCTGTAGTTATTATAGATAAAGATGGTAATATTTACGAGAAACAACTAATGAAAAAACGTGAAAAACCATGTATGTTTGAGTTTGTCTATTTTGCAAAACCAGACACCCGTATAAACAATCGATCCATACACAACGTCCGTGTTGAAATAGGGCGCCTTCTTGCAAAAGAACATCCTGTTAAAGCGGATATTGTTGTTCCAGTGCCTGAATCAGGGCGGCGCTATGCTACCGGTTTCTCGCAAGAATCAGGTATACCGCTGGAAGAAGGATTGATGAAAGATAAGGATGAACGTTCATTTATACAGCAGACACAGGAAAGTAGGGATAAGGTTGTTGAGGGGGGCCTTTCATATATTCGTTCTGTTCTTGGTGGAAAACGCGTTGTATTAGTCGATGATTCAATAGTCCGCGGTACAAACATTCGCAAACTTGTGCGGGGATTAAGGGGTGCTGGTGCAAAGGAAATTCATATACGAATTGGTTGCCCCCCATTGATTGCTCCCTGTTATCTGGGTATAGATATGCGTAGTAGAAAGGAATTTATTGCCAGAGGTCCAGATGGTGAAATCAAAACCTGTGGGAAGATTGCAGAGGAAATCGGTGCAGATTCTCTAGGCTATATTAGCATAGATGGATTAAGGGGGGCAATAGGCTTTGACATCTGCCAGGGCTGTATTGATTTCCCAGGTGGATATCCATCTGAAATGCAAAAGGATGTACTTACATTTTTCAAAAAAGATGGAAAAGATATGCGGGCATATGAGCACGTATAGAAAAGTTGTTATCCATGCACATGGATTAAACAGTTATGATTGAAATTACTGCAGGAACAATTGAAGAGCAAATCATCAAATTTTTACAAAAAGCTTATCCTGTAACCGTATCTGATCTCGAAGAGAAAATACATGTATCAAGAAAAAATATCATCCGGGTGCTACAAAAATTACAGGTTAAAGGTATTGTTCAATTGGAGCCTCTCCCAGATAAGACATACATACGATTGTTAAGGCATGATTTTAGTTTTATTGGAAAAAAACGACAAAAAAAATTCATAAAACATCATTCTAAAGGAAAAAAACAGGAATCTAAAGAATATGATGGTATGATGTATAACTAGGTCTAGTAAGAATGCTTTTACCACTCTGACCATACATACTTGAGTTGATGGAAAAAGTATGGTAGACGGCACTCATTAGGGAGGAAGTGATATCATGAATGGCAATTCAAAACATGACAACCGCCTACCGGTTAATATTATTATTCATTATAGTATATATTATTTTTGCTGATTTGGTGGAAAACGGCAGAGAAAATAAAAAACATAATGAAATGTAAGAATGTCGGGTATCATTATTGTCTATACTTTGTATTGATTTTTTATTCCTTTTTATCCAATTACTTGTACTGCATGTTCATTTACAATCAAAAACTCTACAAGTTCGCCAGATTCCTTTAATTTCTTCAAAAGATCATAGTTCAATACATGTTCATAACGGGACAGAACTCTACTTCCACTTGGAGACCAGCTGCCTATTTCTATATGGTGTAAATTGAAGTTCTTCACGCTTCCAAGTATTATAAATGATTTTGCTCTTATATTGAATGAACAAGAGGTGCATTCTATGATTGTATCATATGGGACATAAGGATTCTCAGTATCTTGTACGGGCTCTATTTGCATTAATACCATTTTTCCTCTGCACTGGGGGCATTTCATAGAACCATCGCCGGTTTCATTCCATATTCCAGCCAAAATTTCCATGTCTTTTTTATTGTAATTCATCTCGTACCCCACTTCCATAAAAACCATCTGCATATCTATGTATCCTTCTGACATAAATACTTTGTGAAAAAAAGCCAAAAAATACGAAAATAATCGCCATATTAATAATCAGATCTCATGTTTCAGATTTTTGGAAGTGCTGTATATGAAAATAATAACGTTTCTTACCGATTTTGGCATGAAGGGTGGATATGTAGCCCAGATGAAAGGAGTAGTATCATCCATAACGGATTCTAAACTTATTGATATAACTCATGATATAACACCACATGATGTTCGTGAAGGTGCTTTTGTCCTTCAAAATTCTGTTGCCTATTTTCCAGTTGGAACGGTTCATGTGGCTGTTGTTGATCCAGGTGTTGGTACCAGTAGAAGAGGGATAGTAGTTACAGCCAAGAGTCAGATATTGGTCGGACCAGATAACGGTCTTTTAATGCCAGCAGCGCATTTTTTAGGTGACTTCATTGTATATGAAATTACAAACAATAAATATATGCTTAATTCTATTTCTAATACATTTCACGGACGGGATATTTTTTCCCCGGTGGCAGCACATATAGTCAATGAAGTACCATTCGAGGAAATAGGCAGCAGAATTTATAACTTCATTGATATGGATTTTGGGAAAGGAAAGATAACTGGCAGAACAGCAACTGGAAAAATCATCCATATTGATAGGTTTGGAAACATTATAACAAATATTGAGGGCATCAGACTAAGGGATTTTTTGGATTATGGTAGTAAACTCATGGCGTTCATAGGGGATAAACAACAGGAAATATCCTTTGTGAAATCATATAGTTTTGTAGAAAAGGGGCAACTCCTTGCAACCATAGGCAGCAGCAATTTAATGGAGCTCGGGGTGAACCAGGGAAACGCAGCACGAGAATTGGGTGTAAAGACCGATGATGAAATAAAAATATTGTTCTATTAGATGCTTTTTTTGCATGAAACCATATGGTTACAAGATTTCAACATTCAACTCTTTTCTAATAGATGTTTTAACCCATGGATATTATCACTGTAAAAAACCTGAAAACCAGAGTATCAACTGTTGATTGAAAAAATGAGGTGATGGGAGGGAAGAGAGGGGTGGGATGCTAGGAGCACACATTCCGCACCCTATTTTAGAAAAATGAGGATTTTTTAAAATCCCTGAGAGGAATGTTAATTTCAAACAGCCGATACCTGATTCCATTAGTATCAAACAAATCTACGATCCTTCGAGCATGCTCTTTTTTTATAATCAGTACAGCTCTCACAGGTTTGATGTATTCTCCTTTTGTAAGAATTCCTTTAATCTCGTATGTATATGAACTGTAATTTGACTTTTTGTACCTGTCAAATAATTTCTCATGTACTTTTGTCCGTATCTTAGGTTCAACATCTTCCATGTTGTAAAAGAATAGACTTGCCTGCATACAAACTCTCAAACACGAAAAGCTTTATTAACCTTACGCTTGTTACATAGCGTAATGATTTCGACATATACGCTTAATCATTTCGGGATCGTCTCTGGTATTTGTAAGGAATTGAAAATAGCAGAGATCATTGATGATATGATTCCGCCTGATCCGCAGCAGAAAGTTACAACAGGTCAGGCTGTTGTCTCTATGATAATAAATGGTCTAGGGTTCTCAAACAGGAGGTTATATTTATATCCTCAATTTTTTGAGAAAAAACCTGTTGAACTTTTAATTGGAAAGAATGTATCTGCTGATGAGCTTAACGATGATGCAATTGGCAGGGCACTTGACAGGGTTTTTATGTATGGGTGTACTGAGCTTTTTTGTTGCGTATCGTATGCAGCAGTACAGCAGGAAAATGTACAGAAAAAATTTGGGCATTTAGATTCTACAACTTTTTCTGTTCATGGTGAATATCAGTCCTCAGATTCAGATGATGCTGCGATACGTATAACATATGGACGTTCGAAGGCGAAACGGCCTGATTTGAAGCAGATTTTTTTGAATCTCTTGGTTAGTTCAGATGGTGGCATTCCACTTTTCATGCAGGTACTTGATGGAAACAGCAGTGATTCGGTAACATTCAGGAGGACTGTTTCTGAGTTCAAAAGAGGGCTTAAAAAACATCTTCAGGATATTACTTACCTTGTTGCTGACAGTAAATTTTACTGTAAAGAAACACTGGAGCTGGTAAAAAATGATTTGTTGTGGATTAGTCGTGTGCCTGATAATATCACTGAAGCAAAGGAAGTGATTGAAGAAACTGCAGTATTGCTAAGCGAATTAACACCTTTGCAGGAGGGGTATTTGTACAAAAAGCGCAGTTTGCAGTATGGAGATGTAAAGCAGAGATGGCTGATTGTGTACTCCATGTCTGCT
>JAUWOO010000083.1 GCA_030612095.1 Thermoplasmatota archaeon
ATCGGCACAGGTTCACGAGATGAAACTCCTGTAATTCCTGGGATTTTAGGGAGTTTTATTTTTGGTAACTTAGGAATCTCAATATCAATATTAAATTGATTTCTAACCATTTCTACTCCCCAAACCACAATTTCATAACATCTTTTTCTTTAAAAAACCACCCCTAAGTTAGTGGTTTTGCGGGAGAATAAAACGATAATTAGAAATCTTCTATTACATAGTTTTTTTAAGATTTATATCGGTTCTTGCACAAAGGTAATCAGTATATCCTTTGGTATTTTTTGTTTTTTCATTTCTAAATACTATATTAACAATTGTTAAAAGTCATTAATAAAGTTTTTGTTTTGGTTTGAGAGGATAAAAAGGGGATTTGAAAAGAATTTGTTTTGACAAACTTTTGAAGGAAATACGAGAAATGATTTACATGTAAAGTGCTAATATTCAACGGAAACTATTTAATCAAAAAATTGTTGCATTTTCGATACAATGTACCAGAAATGGAATAAGAATGTACGGTTAAAACCCAAAATTGTTAGAAAATGTGGAGAGATAAAACCATTGGATATAGTGGTGGGTGTACTCTGTAAAGATGTGGAGAGTACGATTCTGAATGTGTTAAATGTGATCAACAAGGGACTCTACAAGTTCTTTCCTGATTTCAAAAAAGCTATCGTAGTAAGTATGGGGCTTTCTTCAGATGATACTGCCGAAGCAATAGAGCTTTTTCAACCATACAGTAGCATAGCAAAAATCGTGACTGATGACATAACGCTGGGTGGCAAAGGCGGTGGTATACGAACCATTATCGAAATCGCTCATGAAGCTGAAGCAAAAGCAATTGTCTTATTCGATGGAGATCTTCTAAGTATCGAACCAGAATGGATCCAAGCGATTTCAACACCCATTATATATGGAAGGGCTGATCTTACTGTTCCCTACTATATAAGGGATAAGTACGATGGTGTTGTGACTAATAATTTGGTTTATCCCTTTACGAGAGCAGTATACGGTCTTAACGTCAGACAGCCGATTGCAGGTGAATTCGGGTTATCAAGGGATTTATATGAAATTTTACGGAAACATCCATTGTTCCCCCCTGATTTCGGAGTTGATATTTTCATGGTAACTGTAGCAACAGCAGAACAAATGATGATAAGAGAAGGACTGTTTGCTCTCAAAATTCATAGGTCAACGGGACGATATTTAGAACCTGAGAAATTTTTAATACCAATGTTTGGAAGGTAACAGGGAGCATGTTTGAACTTGTAAAGTACTACGAAGAGTTTTGGAAGAAGAGAGAGCCAAAGCAGCATAAATCACGGTATAGAGAACATTTTGGCCAAAAACCTATCCCAGTTAATGTAGACGTCAATAAGTTGAATAAAACTTTCAAAAACGAGTTTGCAGTATCAAAAATGACGTTCGCACGATTTCTGCCAGATGAGATAGTAGCTGCTCTAGATAATATTGCTTGTCATATCGAACTATTTGATGCGGAGCTCTGGGCTAAGATCGTGTATCATTTTGCAGCGTCTTATAAGAAAATGAAAACAGATTCTGATAAGGATTTGCTCATCGAGTCGTTGAAAACACTTTGGATTGGTCGATTTGTTAGTTATGCTATTGAAACAAAAGATATGGACGTAAATAAGGCGGAACATATCATTCAAAAATCAGCAGAAATCTTCGAAAAACAATTCAGTTATCTCCGTTCTATTTATTAGAAGAGATTCTGTACGTATAAACCAATGTGAATTTCAAGAAAGGGCTTCGCGTGTTGAATAAAAACATTTTTCATTAGGTGGTTCATTAACCTGTAAGAAATATTAATTATCAATTATAGGATTAGTTATGGTTATTTGAGAAGGAGGAAAACATAATGAAAGACCCAACAGAATATGTAATTACATCTGAATTATTCAATAGATACGAAAAAAACCCTATTTTGACTTCCGCTGAGTGGCCCTATCGTGCTAATGCTGTGTTTAATGCGGGAGCAGTTCAAATCGAAGATGAAACACTTCTTCTAGTTCGTGTTGAAGATATGTGTGGTTTTTCTCATTTAACTATTGCTCGGAGTAAAGATGGTAAAACTAATTGGAAAATAGATGACCATCCTGCTTTAAAACCACAGCCTGATGTTTACCCTGAGGAAATCTGGGGTATTGAGGACCCACGAATCATGTATATGAGAGAGAGAGGAGAATACACTATAACATATACTGCATATTCCTATGGTGGTCCACTTGTCTCTCTGGCGATAACAGAAGATTTTCAGCGTTTTAATAAAATAGGGAGTATTATGCCACCAGAGGATAAGGATGCCTCATTATTTCCGCATAAATTCAATGGTCGTTGGGCCTTAATTCATCGCCCTGTGCCCATTTATCATGCACCGAGTGGGCATATTTGGATTTCTTACTCCCCCGACCTTAAACACTGGGGTGATCATAAAATAATTATAAAAGCGCGAGATGGGGGATGGTGGGATGCTAATAAGATAGGTCTAGGTCCACCTCCTATTGAAACCGATGAAGGATGGCTTATTATTTACCATGGCGCAAAAAGGACTGCTTCAGGGAGCATTTATCGGTTAGGATTAGCCTTGCTCGAGTTAGAAAATCCTGAGAAGGTTTTACGTCGGAGTAGTGAATGGGTTTTCGGTCCTAGAATGATCTATGAAAGAATCGGTGACGTACCAGGTGTTACTTTTCCTTGTGGTGCCGTTGTAGATAAAAAGAAAAATGAGTTGTTACTGTATTATGGAGCTGCAGATACTACTATGTGTTTAGCGATAGGGAAGATTGATGAAATTCTGGAATATATACTCTCGTGTCCAAAGGGGTAATACATGGTTTTAGAAGATATTCCCAGTAACCTTCAAGTGGCCTTTGTGTCTACCTATGTTCCTCGTAAATGCGGGATCGCTACGTTTACCCATGATCTTGCTTATGCCGTTTCTCACCATATGAATGCGCCATTAGGAGAGGGCGATAGGATTAAAATCGTGGCTCTCAATGATCAGACAAAATATGATTACCCTGATGAAGTAATTTTTGAGATTCGCGATCAGTACATCACTGATTATCAAGAGGCGGCTAACTTTCTTAACCTGTCTCCTGTGGATGTTGTTTGTTTGCAGCATGAGTTTGGTATTTTCGGTGGAGAAGCAGGTTCCAATGTCCTCACTCTGTTAGAGCATTTAAATAAACCTGTAATCACAACTTTTCATACAATTCTACAGAAACCAAGTCAAATTCAATTGGAAACAGTCCAGAATATTGGCAGAAATTCTAGTTTACTAGTAGTGCCTGCCAGAAAGGGCATAGAGCTCCTTCAGGATATCTATGGCATATCTCCTGAGAAACTGGTTTTCATACCGCATGGTACTCCTGATATTCCCTTCCTTGATCCTTCTTTTTATAAAGGTCAGTTTAAGATGGAAGGGAGACGTGTCATTCTTACGTTTGGTTTACTCAGCCCTAATAAAGGTATAGAAAACATGATTAATGCATTGGAACCAGTTGTTAAAGAACATCCTGAGATGGCTTACATTATGTTAGGAGTTACTCATCCAAATGTCAAACGTGTGCATGGAGAAAAATACAGAATTTCCCTTCAGAGAATGATAAGAGAAAAAGGTTTGGAAAATCATGTGTTCCTTCATAATGCCTACGTTTCATTAGAGGAGCTTAAAAAGTATTTGATAATGTCAGATATTTTTGTCACCCCTTATTTATCTCAAGATCAGTTGAGCTCTGGAACATTAGCATATGCTGTAGCATGTGGAAAAGTTGTTGTCTCCACGCCTTATTGGTATGCACAAGAGTTATTGGGAGATGGACGAGGGGTACTTGTTCCATTTGGAGATATTGAGAAGCTGAGTAAGCAGATATCTGACCTTTTGTCTAATGAAGAAAAAAGAAACAAGTTGCGTAAGAATGCCTATCAGTTTGGAAGGGGAATGATTTGGAACGAAGTAGGTAGACAATATTTTGAGATTTTTTATCAAGCTTTGCGGGATTATGGTCCAGAAAAAACGAGTGCAGCGGTTGAAGTTTCACGGTTTTCTCTTCCTGAGGTTAACTTTACTCATCTTAGAACTCTGTCTGATGAGGTAGGAATTTTTCAGCATGCGATGTTTACGACCCCTGATAGGCGTCATGGGTATACCACTGATGATAACGCACGTGCCTTGCAGGTATGTGTGATGAACTGGGAGTTATTTAAGGAGGAAAGCATTCTTCCTTTATTACACAGGTACTTGTCGTTTTTAAGTTATGCGTTTGATGAAAAACCGGGTAGGTTTCGAAATTTTTTTACATATGATCGACGGTGGGTAGATGAGGGTGTTAACGAAGAGGATTGTCATGGGAGAGTCCTGTATACCCTAGGTTATACTATGGCTTATCCTCCAACTGATCATATATCGATTTTAGCAAACCAGATGTTTAATGCAGCACTACCAACATGTCAATCATTTAACTCTCCACGGGCATTGGCACATGTTATTTTGGGATGCCGTCTGTATAGTAGGCGATTTGGTGGTGCGAGTGATGTGCGAAAAATGTGTGAAATTTTATCAAACCATTTAATGACCTTGTATTCAGAGAATAGTTCTGATGATTGGGTATGGTGTGAGGATATTGTTACCTATGATAACGCTTGCATACCAGAGGCGCTCATCGTAGCTGGAGATTGGCTTGGTAACAGAGAACTGCTAGATCAAGGAGTGAAATCATTGGAATGGCTGTTAAATATCCAAACGGCAAAAGAAGGACATCTTTCGGTTATTGGAAACAAGAAATGGTATAAACGAGAAGGGAAAAAATCAGCGTTTGATCAGCAACCACTCGAGGCTGCTGCGTTGGTAACAGCATGCTACAACGCTTATATCATAACGAAGGATAAAAAATGGTTAGAAGAGATACGGAAAAGCTTTTATTGGTTCCTCGGGAAAAATGACCACCATGAAATGCTTTACGACTTCACCACCGGGGGCTGTAACGATGGGCTAACCTCCTCAGGTGTCAATCATAATCAAGGTGCAGAGTCGACGCTTTCATGGTTGATCTCCCTCCATCATTTAATGAAATTAAGTAGTGAAGCTCCTATAATTCACAGAAGAAAATAAGCGTAATTAAATGGTTGTAAGCATCAGAAAGCGGTGATTTTAGCAGAGAGAGCATCATAGAGTTCACCCATGTTTTTATGGATTCGAGGACACAGCTGCTTATTTCGGGGTGCCTGCCAGTTTATGACATAACTTTTCCAGTCCTTGCCTCTAATTTTATTTGCATGATGGCCAAAGAACACCGTAATATCATCATCGGTGACGTTTTTTACGCCCTCATTTTCTACAGTGAGATAGGTAACTTCATGAAGATACTTTTTACCAGCATGCATATAGGCTAACATAGAATGATGACCATCGAATAAAAGCCATTGATTACAGTTGACTTTTACTAACTTTACATTTGGTATTCCCTCTTCAGATACTATATGCTCTCCTGATTGAATTTTTCTCACCATTGATTCTATTTGAGTAATATCTTTAATTCCTGAATCATTATGAATATTCAAAACATTCCGTAGTTCAATAATTTCCTCTGCATAATGTTGGATTTTTTCTCTTTTGGCATACACAATTTTTTTATTTTTCAATGAATCTACTGCATCATATATTGTAGAGCATGAATTTGTTATGGAGACAAGATAAGTAGTTACACATATGGTGTGTTGATCTGATGGAAATGTATTTTTTGGGAGAATGAGTTTTATTATCCTGTTCATGTTCAAGGAAAAAACTGTAGTGTGTTATAATATTTTTGGTGCATAAAAATATTTCTTGTCCCTTAACTTTCCATATTAATCTTTTTTCTGCTTATATCAAAATCCATGTTTGCTCACTATCAATCTAAAGTCTGCAAGCCCAAACCGTCTTTTCAAGCGATGTCCTTGAATTTTTCTGAAGCAGGCACTCCTCCAATTCCCCAATTTGATTTTGGAATTTCATGTACGATTACTTCTACAGCATACTCAGGAACGCCTAAATCTACAAAGACTTTTGTTATTTCCTGAATCACAGTTTTGATTTTTTCCTTACCAAAACCATCCCATACATTTACATGAACTATTGGCATTTTTTTCTCCTCCAAATCTATAATCCCAAACTGCCTTTTCAAGAGATGGTTATTTCAATTTATTACAAAAAGAATAAACATCTGATAATTTACTTTTAGAACATTTATTAACCAAATATTCGAGGTATTCTTCCTCCTCCTCAGAAAACACTTCAATATTACCCTTGCTTTTTGGAATGATTATTTCCTCTACCTGTGAAGAGATAATCTTTGATGTAATATGTCTTTCATCCATTTTTCCCACCCAAATCTACAATTCCAAAACAACCATTGCCTTATAACCCTGTTTGTATCTGTAAAACAAGGAGTGAAAGGAGAAAAAGTACCTTCCACGACATTATAGGTATTAAATCTCTCATGTAAAAACATGTATCAAATAGGTAAGAGTAACGTGCATATCAGACGTTTTAAGCCATTATCCCTCCTTATTCCCTCCTGGAAGAAAGATATTGCATTTAAAATAAGAAAAAGAAAAAAAAGGGATTGTTGATGAAATTCGCCCTATCCAATTAGACTCCAATCCTCACAAATTCCAAAACAAATCGGCACTGATGGCGAAAAAAAACCTTTTGCAAAATACAACCTTATAAATGCTCCTGGATTTATTGTCTGCATCTCATTTTCCCATATATAAAATGGTTTACTTAAAACTTCAAGATCAACATAATCTTCACCTGGTTCCAACTGTACAATTTTAACATCAACATCGAATCCAAATGCTAAAATGATTCCCAACGGCGTATATTGTTTATTTTTTGGCATGCTTACTTCCAGTGTTGCCCAGTCGCCTTCTGCAAATGGAGTATCTACAGCTTTTACTTTTTCATCCATAGCTCCTGTTACAGGTAAAACAGTTGTAATCAACAGCGTGCAAATCAAAATACCAATTATTTTCTTTTTCATTTCTTCTGCCTCTCTACTATTTATAATTAAAAGTTAGAATTTAAATGTTTCCTAAATATCTTCATTTTCTCCCTAAAGATTATGCTTATAACCCTGTTTGCACCCTAGAAACATAGGGTGAGAGAGTAAAAAGTACCTTACAGAGCATTATTCCTCCTTATTCCCTCCTGGGGAAATAGGTTATTTAATATTGAAAAGGAAAAAAGAAGGATTATTGATGTTTTTCTTTTCTCTTTTTCTTACGTTCCTTTCTTTCCTTCTTTGTTAAAGGTCCAGGTTTCTTATCTGGAGATACATCTTTTTTGCTCTTGGCTTTACTCATATCACCTTCCTCCTTAATTCAAATCCAATAACGTATTTTAATTTATAAAGAATCAGTTTCTCTATCCATCATTTCAACTTATCTTTTTTCAATTCGTCTACTCCCGCAATACGGGCAATACATTCTATCTGTCTTTGTATCAACCATAGGATTACCAAAGTCAAAATTACACTCATTACAATGCCATACCATCGGCATAATCATTTCACCTTATCCTTGCTCTTTTTCTTAGAGACATTGCAGTTATAATTAAAACTAATCCAATGATTGAAACAATAAGAGGAATGCTATTATTTCCTAATAATAAATCTACACCAGTGGCTATTATTAACATAAAACCAAAAACTGCAAATAGTAATGCAAATCTTGATTCTTTCTGTTCCTCCATGTTCATTTCACCTTATTCTAACGTTTCCAAAACATCTGTTTCTTTATTAAATCGTTGTTGGTGAACTAAGATTGATAAAGGAAAAAAAGAAAAGCTAGGTATAATTATTTATTTTTTTTCAAAGTTTCTTGATTGTAAATAATTTTATCATTAGTCCAAAAACCATGATGTAGCTTATCAATATGAAAACCACAGAAACTGCAAAATCAGTAATAAATACTAAAATTATTGATAGAGTACTAAGAGCAAATATCGAACCTACAATTAGTCGAAGTTTCATTAGTGTATCCATTTTTATGATGGACATCAGTTCCTGTGATTTTTTTTCTTTTTTCTTTTCCATG
>JAUWOO010000127.1 GCA_030612095.1 Thermoplasmatota archaeon
TTAAGCTAACAGAAATGAATGATACTTGGAGTAAACTTGAAAAAGGTTCAGAAGGAACAGTTTCAAAAATTGAAGAAGATCAAGATCTAATTTGGGTGAAGTGGGATAACGGTGAAAAATTAGCTTTACTTGAAGGAATTGACAAATTCAAAGTAGTCAAAGATTAGTCAAAAATCAAAAAAGAGTTTTCTGTTTCATCATATGTTCGACGTTTGAAAACTTTTCCAGAATGGGCTCTATTCTTTCTTTTGTAAATTGATGTTTGTCACAGAGCACCTTCAAAACTTTCTCATTATCCGGTACAAACCACTCAAAAGTATAATCCTCAGTAACATTTGGTTCTAAGAATATTTTTCGTATTTCCTTTATCTCCTCAAAAGTTGGTGCATTTTCACCACCAAAGGTAGCTATTGCATTTTCGATGTTGCCCACTTTTTTAATCAGTTTTAGGCTTTTCTTAGGACCTATCCCCCTGATTCCATCATTGAAGTCGGTTCCTATAAGTATTGCCATGTCAACTAATTGTTTATGCGTAATGCCCAGGGATTTGAGATTGGGTTTCAATCTTATTTGTTTAGGATATACTTTTGCATAGGCTTCTTTGCCGGGTAACTTTCTTCTTCCAGATGATGTAAGATTACTCACAAGTATGGGCGATCCAACTAAGAGACAATCGAAATCTTGAGAGCCGACAGCATAACCATCGCCCTTTTTAACCATATAGCTTGCTTGAGCCTCGCCTTCTGAAGGGGCCTGGATATATGGAATTCCTAGTGACTCAAGTAATTCTTTGCTCTGCTGTATGATTTCATCAGTCACTCGCGATGTCTGTTGTGCCTTTGTCTTAGCTTTTGCAAGATCCCCCGCTTCCAGTGCTTCTTTCCATTCCTTTTCAGCTTTTTCTTTTCTTTCCCTACGTTGTTGAATTGTTTTTGCCTTTAAGGGATGAGGTTTTCCATCAAATACATAGACCGGCCGTATTCGTGCATCCACAAGATTAGCAGTTCTATGGAAAATCCCTGAAAGATGTGAGGTTATCTGCCCTTTAGAGTCTTTTAGCGGCGTACCATCTCGTTGTCTTATGCTTGATAGAAACTGATGAAGAACATTGTGAGCATCAATTACAATTACTCTATCATGTAGATCATTAAACGAAATTTTTTCGCTCCTAAACAAACTTCCAATGTCAACTCCCATCGTAACATAACAAGGAATAATCTTTATGAATATAGACTTTACCACAGCGATATGTTTAAAGAAGGAAATTGCATTTCCCCTTCGATGAAACGAGACCTCATTTCAATGTTAGATGTTAAAAACGACCTTGAAGAAATCATTGATCTTGGAATCGAACTTAAAAAGAAATCAAAAAATGGTGAATCAATAGAGCTTTTAGAAGGGGGAACTTTGGGAATGATTTTTGAAAAATCAAGCACCAGAACACGAGTCTCCTTTGAAGTAGGAATGACCAAGTTGGGAGGACATGCCATATTTCTTAGTACAAATGATATCCAACTTGGGAGAGGAGAAACCATAGAAGATACGGCTTTGGTGTTATCAAGATATGTTGACATTATCATGTATCGGGCTAAAAGCAATGAAGCGATGAAAGAGCTTGCTAAACATGCAACCGTACCAGTAATTAGCGGGCTTGACAACAAGGAACATCCGTGCCAAGTTATCACCGATCTCATGACCATCAAAGAACACAAAGGAACACTCAAGGGATTGAATTTTGTCTATCTAGGTGATGGGAAAAATAACATGGCACACTCATACCTGCTTGGCTGTGGTATTGCAGGAATAAATGTAAAAATTGTTTCACCAAAACAGTACTGGCCAGATGAATATTATGTTGAAGAGGCAAAGAGATTTGGTGTGAACGTCGAAATTACAGACAAAGTAGAAGGTTCAACCAAAGATGCAGATGTCATCGCAACAGATACGTGGGTTTCCATGGGAGATGAGACAGAAAAGGAAAAACGAATCAAAGAATTTCAGAGATATACCATCGACGGGGAACTTATGGCACAGGCTAAATCCGATGCTATCTTTTTGCATTGCCTACCGGCATACTATGGCTATGAAGTGACAAAAGAAGTAGCTCATGGGAAACAGTCTGTTATCTTTGATGAGGCAGAAAATAGAATGTGGGCACAGATAGCAATTATGGTAACACTGAGTGGCTAGTCGTTTTATGTGAGGATTTTATCTAGGGAATTTTGCTTTGTAGCATATTTAATTTCTTGAGCTATTCTTCGACCAGTAGACATATCTGGTTGTATGAGTTCGGAATATGGAGAACCAGAAATATATGGATTGGTGCCTGCTACAATTCTAGCAGATATCTCAAATACTTTGAATTCTAAATCTTCTGTTACAACCGTTTCAAGGCAGAATGAACCAATTAAACCACCAAATAACTTGAGAGATTTTTCTATAACTGCTTCACCCATTTCAAAAACCCGAGGGAGCAAAGATTCCCTCATAACGATTGGGATGTTCCCAGTTACGACAAATGTAGGATGTATACCTAGTTCTTCTAACTCCGCAATTGAACCCAATCTCTGAACTTCATCAATTGTTGTTTCATCCCGTCTGTCCATCGATATTAATTGAAGACTGCCTTTGCTTAGTTTGTATGCATTGCCCTGTATAGGAGAGTAGAAATAGTGAAGATAATAACGTGTGCCCATAACAAATTCCTGGATGGCAAAAGATCTATTTTTTTCTATTCTTCTTGAGAATTCCGCATAGGTTTTTGCAATGAAAAAACCTTTTCCTCCCTTAGCCCCATGATATTTCACTATAACAGGATTGTCAATATCGTGTGGATCTTTTATCTCCTTAGGCATGGTGAGACCGGCACCTTCTAACCATTTTCTTTCCTTGTTGCGGTCCGATTCCCACATCAGAACATTTCTGTTTCCAAACGTTGGTATATCAAGTTTTAAAAAGTTTTCAGCTCCAAGATATTCTACAAATGAACCATGAGGTATGACAATAACGTTTTTCTCCCTAAGCTCTTCTGAATGTTTCGCTATATCTTTATAGTTGTCTACGATTAGAAATTCATCAGGTTTTCCAAGTGGAAAAGCATCATAAAATTTCTTTTTCTCCCCAACAGCTATCCCTAACGTTTTAAGCCCTTCTTTTCTAGCACCATTAAAAATCTGGAGACTAGAATGAGAACAAACAGTAGCTATTGTGAGATTTTTTTTATCATACGATGCAAGCATGTCTCTTATATTAATTTCAGCCATAGTTACGACACCCTTGCAATCCCTTAACGAATGCTAGTGTTTTAATGGTTTCGATGCATTTAAATTTGAAAAAACAAACATTAATATAAAAACATGCAAATTTTAGATAATGATTGTTAAAGATAATAGATAACAGTTGTACAACAAGCCCTTATAACCAGAACGGCAAAAGAAATAACTATGATAATTGTAGGGCAAGTATCAAGTAAGGAAGAGGCAAAAGAAATAACTTTTATTGCTAAGCTCTTTGTAGTTGGACAGCGTGCAAGAGTTCTCGCCCAACAAAATGAAGACAAATAGATTAATTCCTCCTTATCCCCCTCTAGCCTCTCCCACCCCTTCCTTTCTTCAATAAACTTTATCTAGTCACCATTGTTAGAAAGATAATAGCGGTGGTATAACATGGTTAAGCTTACATTTTATGGAGGAGTCGAAGAGATAGGCGGAAATAAAATTCTATTAGAAGACAACGGAACAAAAATATTTTTGGATTTTGGCATGAGTTTCAGTAAAAGGGGACTTTACTTTGAAGAATTTTTAACTCCAAGAACCGCAAATGGCCTTGGAGATTTCCTTGAAATGAAGTTAATACCAGATGTAACTAATATTTATAGAGAAGATCTACTAGAACATCTTGGGAGAAAATCAGAGGAACCAGATGTTCAAGGGGTCGTTTTGTCTCACGCACATGCAGATCATGCAAACTATATTTCATTCCTTCACCAAGATATACCAATTTACTGCGGTGAAACATGTAAATATATCCTGGAGGCAGTTGACGAACAAAGCCAGAGATCAATTGAAAATGAAGTTCTTAGCTTCAAGAAAAGGCCACTTTTTAGAAGTGATTATAGAAAACCCCCCATAGAAAGAAGATTTAAGACGTTCAGAACTGGGGACAAAATCTATATTGATTCGCTAGAAATCGAACCAATTCATACAGATCACAGCGTACCTGGTGCATATGGGTTCATAATACATACTTCAGAAGGAGCAGTGGTTTATACCGGTGATCTAAGAATGCATGGGTTGCATGCAAACATGACAGAGGATTTTATGAATGCTGCAAAAGAATCGAAACCAATAGCAATGATAACAGAAGGGACAAGGATAGATATTGAAAAAACAGACGAATCTGAACAAAAAGTATACAATGATTCAAAAAAGGAGATATCGAATTGTAAACATCTTTCAATAGTTGATTTCAACTTCAAGGACGTAGATAGGTTTACTACATTCTATAGGATGTCTAAAGACCTTGGGAAAAAACTTGTCATAAGTTTCAAACACGCCTGTTTCCTAGAGAAATATCATAAAGATAAGAAAATCAGAGCGCCAGACAGCAGGGATGAAAACATATTGATTCTTAAACCAAGGAGAATGACAGGCACATACATCGATGAGGATTATACTGATAGATACATCAAAGAAAGACTGAACTATCCCAATATTATTACTGCTGAAGAGATTAACAAAAATCCTAGCGAGTATATGGTTGTTTTAAATTTCT
>JAUWOO010000123.1 GCA_030612095.1 Thermoplasmatota archaeon
ATTAGTTCCTACACAAACTTCTGGTATTCCATCACCATCGACATCTCCAACATCGAGAGCTTCAATAACTCCCTCTTCACCTGGCCACTCTTTCTCAAATTTTTTTTCATAGCCAGTTCCATTCCATTCAAAAATTGTGAGTTTCCCAATGTCAGGAGAATTGTATCCGCAGTTGTTTCCAATATGAATCTCATCTTTCCCATCATTATCGCTATCTTTACAGACGCAGGAGAAAGGATAATTATCATAAGTTTGTGCCTTTTCAATTATGATGGATTCAAACTCTTCAGTCTCTTTGTTCCAATTCAGAACTATTACCTTTCGTGCTGAACAACAAACTATCTCATTTTCACCATCTTCATCTACGTCACCCAAACCAGCCATATACACATAGCTAGATACTCCTGGATCATCCCACTCTGCTACCTTTACAAGCCTCCAACCATTCCATTTAAAAATCACAATTTCTGGAATCTCTTCATTCCCATGCCAAGTTGGACCACCGCTCATGATCAACTCGTTTTGTCCGTCATTGTCACAATCACCAATGTAACAATCAGCATTTCCGCCTCCATTCAGAAAAATCCATGGGTTAAACCCGATAATTCTATATTGCCCTGCAATCCACTTATAAACAGTTGTGTACCATGTTGCTGCAATCTCATTTTTTCCATCACCTGTTAAATCACCGATGGCAAACCCCCCAGCATTTGGGGGATCACGGGCTTCTGGATTCAACATTTGGTTTAGAAGGAAAAAATAATAAAATGGACTATGGAGAGAATGCGTTTCTTCATAGATTTGTTTTTGACTGTTCCATTCCATAACACTTATTTTTGCATCACGTCCTCCAATGAGAACTTCATTATCTCCATCTCCATCGCAATCACCAATAGGTTGAGGTCCTTCATATCGTCCGCCTGATTGACTGGGACCATAGTTTTTCATCCATTGAATTCCATATTCACCAATGCATTCAATTGAAGAATATTGGGGCTCATTTGATACATCAATTTCAGCAATGCAAATATAACTGGTTGTAAAGCATAATACTAAAAATACTGAAAGTATCTTCTTATTCATAGTTTTTTATCTCCTAAGACATGATACGTAATAAGACAATTTAAATCTTTCCCAATTAATAAATATTGAATCATTTTAGAACCAATTGGTATTGGTGAACTCAGACTGAAAAAGGTATCTAAGGGTTTACCGAAAAATAACGCATCCAAATTAATCTCCATTTGGTAAAATAGAATAATTCCATTTGGGATGTAAAGAATGGTATTCTATCCGCAATTTTGCCATATCTTCATCCGAGATTTTGACACCTTTACTATATTCCTTTTCATCCAATCGCGATGCCACAGTAAGACCTTTTCTTGTCTTTGTACCACTGACAAGTTTAATAATTGTTTCATAGCTAATGAGCGGCTTCCCCTTCCAATTCATTGTAATAAATGAAAACATGCAATGTTCTATCTTGTTCCATTTACTTGTCCCAGGAGGATAATGGCAAACTGTTATCGATATTTTAATTTGGTTCACCAATTCCTGTAGGTGAAATTTCCAGTCTTTATTGCGACTTCCATTACTCCCACCACCATCTGCACATATCATCAACTTTTTTGCATTTGGATAATTAATTCTTCCAAACATAAGCCACCATTGCCGGATGCTTTCAACGGCAAATTCGGAAGTATCATAACTCATTCCAACATTTACCCTTCCTTCATTTCTAGTTATATCATAAATCCCATATGGTGTCGCCTTTCCATTTCCAAGTGAAGGAAAATCATACACATTGACGTCTTTGGCCTGCCCTTTTTTTGTCCATGTTTTTCCAGGGTTTTTGAAATTCCCTACGTTTTCTTTCTTTTTTGCATCAACTGATATTACTGGATACACTTGATTTGTGAATTCTTTAGATTGTTCATTTATATATCTAAACTGGGCGTCTCTTTCTGGTGCTGAAGAACCTTCGATATTTTTCTTATTTGCCTGAAGTGAATAATCGTTTTCTTTCAAAATACGGCCTACTGTATCGGGATCGATTTTATGTTCTAGCTTTTTCAGTTCATCTGCGATTTTATAAGTTGATTTATTTGTCCACTTTAGGAGACTCATTGGATCACCTAAAGTATTTTCGTCCATGATTTTTTCAAGATCATTAATGATTCCAGGATCTTTCTCTTCTACCTTTTTTCTTCCTCCGCCATGTGCTCTAAGTCTTTTTGGAAGTTCAAGTTTCTCCGAGGTTTTGAGTTCTTCTATCCCTTTACGGATGGTTGAATGGGACATCCCCGTTAGTTCTTTCACTTTTGTAATTCCGCCCCAACCAATTTCAAGTGCTATTGCACCGGCAAAACGTCTTGCTTGGACTTCATCTGCCCCAGAGAGGGCTTTTAACCACCATGCATACTGTTTGTTCGTATTCATGTTACCATATAGTACAGCTTACACGATAAACTTTACTAATTTATTGTTCGGTAATGACTTAGAGAAGGATATGGAAGCGAATTGAATAAAGATTGGAGATATGTTCCATTGGATTCAAAGATATCATTAGAGGGGTCTAATCTTGCTTGATACAAAATTATTATAACTGTGCTATTACATAACAAGTCTGATAAGATAGATGGATTTATTGATGTAAGAAAATTCTACATTTGTGGAAAGCATTGAATGGGGGGCAATAAAAATGGAAAAAAAATTAACTATGAAAACCAAGAAGGATGAAATATTAAAAGCATATGATGAATTGTTAGCTAAACATGACGAGAAAAAAGAAGATATTGATAAAATTAAGGTTGAGGAAACTGAGGTTGAGGTTGAAAAAGAAAGTAAAACAGCCACTATTGAAGAGTCACCTCCATATACCATAGAAAGTGTTGTAAAAGGAGTGGCTGATCTTAAATTAGATTTAAATAAGACACTTACTGATATATCAGATAAATTAATTGAAGAAGTAAATAAACTAGAATCAGTTAAAAAAGAGATAGTAATAGAAACTAAAAATCTTGAAGATATCCGTAATATTCAAGTTAATGCTGATACGTTGAATACTCTTATCCAGACGCATGAAGGAAAAAAGAAAGCTTTTGAAGAAGAAACGACATCTATAAGGGAACAATGGATGAAAGAGCAAGAAGAACATGAAATAGCTGTTAAGGAAAGAGATGAAAAACTTAAAAAAGGAAGGGATAGGGAACTGGAGGAGTATACTTATAATCTGTTATTAACAAGAAAGAAAGATAAGAATGCTTATGAAGAAGAAAAAACTGCTTTAAAGAAGGCTCTTAGTGAAGAAAGAGAAACAAAGATGAAAGAGTTACTTGAACGGGAAACAGAGATAGCTGCCCAAGAAGCAGAAATAGAAGAGTTAAAAGCTAGGGTCAAAACATTCCCAATTGAACTTGAAAAAGCAGTTGAAAACGCTGAAGAGACGGCTATAGCACTAATTGAAAAAGAATCAAAGCAAGAAGCAGAGTTACTAGCCAAGGAAATTGAAGGTGAAAAAAGAGTATATGAACTTAAAATTGAAAACCTTGAAGATACCATGATGAAACAGGCGCTTCAAATTGAGGCATCAACCAAACAATTGAATATATCTTCGGATCAAGTACTAAATATTGCAAGCAAAGCAATTGAGGGTGCTTCTGGAATTAAAACATTAGCATCTGTTGACAAAATGGCACTTGAACAAACAAAGGATGTAAGCACAAAGAAATAAGAAATTAGAAGATATCAATATGAAATAGGGGGCTTGCCTCCTACTTCACTGTAAAAATCTCTTAAATTTTTGCAAATCACCGTCGAACATTTTACAAAGGAGTTTATTGAGAACATGGTCATCTTTTTCCATTGAAAAATTACGTCTATATGTACCATCAACTTCTGAAAGTAAATTAATATCGCATAGATGACCAAGATAATTTCTGATGGTTTCCTCTGTCAGTTCTGGAAAATCATGAAGAATCTGAAGTTCTTGCCTAGTGTCATTGTGCAAAAAAGTCTGGAGAATTAAGGCTTCCTTTACTGCTGTTGTATATGACTTGATGTTTTCATTTTGTAAAAATTTAGTTTTCAATTCTTTGTTTTCATTTTTCAGCTCGGAAATCTCCTCATCTTCTTTCTCAAACTTTTTTTTAAGTTCTTCTCTTTGTTCTAGCAGTTCTCTGTTACTTCCTTGGATAAGTTTATTTTTTTCTTCCAATTCAGATAGCTGGTTTCTTAGTTGCTGGTTTCCTTTTGTTAACTGTTGATCATCTTCAGAAACGGTTTTCAACTTTTTGTTTTTAATTTTAAGTTCATTAACGATATCGCTATGTGAATTTATCTTACTTTGTAGATGTTCTATCTCTTGTTTTTCATCAAGTATCTTTCCTTCTAGGGATTCAATTTTTGTTTTATATTGTTTATCAGTTTTGAAAAACACGAACAACGTTATACCCAAAACAGCAATTAAAAGTAACGACACCCACATTTTTTATTCTTCACCTTTGCTTTCTCTACCGTATCCTTTACACTGTTTTTAATCTTACGTTATGTTGGAACATGCATGCGTGTTGTTCTATGTTCAAAGCACAGTCCGCACTTTATCTTCCAATGTATGCGTTGATTCTTTGCCAATTCTCATTTCACACTTTGAATATCAATCATCTCATTACTGAAACCCGCAGATTCCATTGCTCGGTGGGTAAATACTACTAGTTGTAAATCATGTTTCCGTATTGTCTTGTTTTATTGGTTCAATCATCTTATTTGAACGATTTTAACTAACATACACGAGGGGGGTATTGAACAAAGTTAATAGGAGTGGCAGTATACGGACGTGGTGGGATTAGTGGTATGTTTCTTATATTGAGATTTTTAATATGTTGTGAAAAATGCTAGTATTGGATAGTATATATTGTGTTCATCAGTTTCTACATATCTTCTTACATGGTGTGATAATATATTTTGGTAAAATACACTAATCACCAATAGTATATTTTAGTAAAGTATATAAATGATTGCGATTTACCTATTATTATGGAAAAAAATGTAATCAGCCAGATTGTCATTGAACAGAAAAAAATCTTCGAGAAAGATATTCATATCATACAAAGAGATTCTCCTA
>JAUWOO010000001.1 GCA_030612095.1 Thermoplasmatota archaeon
CGGACCTGGCGGGATTCGAACCCGCGATCTATAGCTTAGGAGGCTATCGCCCAATCCAGGCTAGGCTACAGGCCCAGTATATCAAAGTAACATACGAGTGGCTTTTTTAAAATTTGGCAAATTAAGTCACGGTTCATTGTATTCCATGGAGAAAGATGCCGTTGCAGTATCCGATTCGACTCCCATACTTCGTAATTCGCTTAATCTAATAATTTTATATTCAATATTCTCTTGATCCAGTAGTTTGGATATGCCAGAGATATGACCGTTGCCAACACACGCTATGATTTTCTGTTTTTCTTCGGTTAGTTTTACCAATTTTTTAGCCATATGGTTATTTCTCTCATCTATCAAAGTCCTTTTGATTGTAGGAAACTTTTTTGCGATTTGTTCGATATAACTATCAAATTCACCCTCAATTTTTTTTAGTTCGTTTTCCACCTTTTTTTTACTTACAAACAGCCCACCAACCCCTGATAAAAGGAGTTTGAATTTTTCTGACAGAGACATGGATCGTAGCATGTTTGTGAATACTTTCTGTGCATTCATGTCTATAAATTCTAATGGTATTTGATGAGACTGTGCGTACTTTACTGCTGTGAGCATTTCATCTCCCGCGTTCACTCCATATTCTTTTGCCATGCTATTCTGAAATCGAGCTAGCATCTTGTATATTAATGGAGCATTTTTGCTGGCATTTTTATATTCTTCTGGATTTGTGTTTTTTACCATTAATGCACTGAATCGTTGTCTGTCCAACTCTACACATATAACTTCAGGTAGTTTTTCATCAAAAATTTCTGTTAGTGCAGATGAAAGATCAAAGACATGTCCCGTACCTATCAATGTAATCATTTTCAACAACCGATTGTAAAGAGACATAGCATCTTTTCCCTCATTAAATTATGTTTTTCACCTCCAACATATAGTCAAACTGTGACAAAGAAAAAAACAATATTTCATTTTCCGTTAATTTTTTGGAAATTATTAAATATTGTTTTATTATTCATTTTTCTAATCTTTGAATATCTTATGACGCTCTAACAAAAATATTGAAAAAAGATTTTTAGAGGATGTGAAATAGAATGGATGGGCTTGAGAGTGGTATGAAATTAGACGCTGGAGATAATAGAGCAAACACTGGAATAAATGGACTGGATGATTTATTAAATGGCGGTTTTCCAAGTGGCAGTATAACACTTGTATCTGGAACTCCTGGTTCCGGTAAAACCATAGTGTGTTTCCAGTATATTGAAGCAGGGATTAAAAACGGAGAAAATTGTTTATATCTAACGTCTGACGAACCGGTGCCACATCTGCTCAACGATGCAAGAAAATTGGGCTTTGATTTTCAATCCGCTGTTGATAACGAACAGCTGAAATTTATGTACCTGGATATTGACAGACACAATATTCACAAGGAGATGGAAGAAGAAATCAAAACTGGAAAATACGATAGGGTTGTAGTGGACTCGTTGTCTCCATTGACAGAAACCCCCATTTGGATGGTCAACAATGGAAATGAAGTTATACCTTCTTCAAACTCCATGACTACGACTACACTTCCCATTGATTCCATCCAAGCAACAAGAATTCATCTGAGGCGTCTTATAGGTATTCTAAAGGAAGATAAGTGTACCGCTATGGTTACCACTGAAATACCTGAAGGATCTCGCGATTTGTCAAGAGATTCCATTTCTGAATTTTTAGTAGATGGCATTCTGGTTCTTGATTTGGATACAACTATGGATCGCAGAAAAATGACGATACGAAAAATGCGTGGTACAAAACATACGTTAAAACCTCATGAAATTAGCATAGGCGAGCGAGGAATTAGTCTGTTATAATATTCTCATAAATTGTATGATCGAGGATACATCTGAGGCTATATAATGAGAGATGCACCGGACATAGTAGAAGAGCTGAGAGAAAAGGAGAAACTCGGAAATTTTAATAGCAGCTTACATAACACACCTCAAGATATGCATGAATCTAAAAAAATCTCAAATGATGGTGTCTGTAAAACCACGTTATCTCATGATGAAGGTTTTAAAAATTCTGTAAGCGATGGGCAATGTAATAACAGAGAACTGACAAATGTAATTGAAAATAGCATAATGTTATTTGAGATATCTCCCGAAACTATCATAGTTATTGATAACAAAGGAAATGTATTGGATGTAAATGCTAGAATTTACGACTGGCTAGGCTATGAGAGGGGAGAACTTATTGGATATAATCTTTTTAACTTGCCGTTTTTTGCTGATAAATACAAAAATAATATTTTTGATTTATCCACGAATGCAATATTCAGTGAAAAGACATTGTCATATGAACTTGATTTCATTACAAAAAATGGAGAAAAACGGACGGGATCAACACATGCTGTACCAATAAAAAATAGAAATAATAAGATAGCTGGAGGTCTGATAATGATCTCCGATGTTACTGAAAGTAAAGCTGCAAAAGAAGAGATCAATAAACTCAGCCAATTCCAAGATAGCGTTATCGACAATGCCAATGTTTGGCTTAGTGCTATGAATTTAATGGGAAATGTTGTAATATGGAATAAGGCTGCAGAGGCAATTACTGGCTACCCACGTGAAGAGGTACTCGGTCACAACAGTGTATGGGATTGGCTAAACCCAGATGAAACACAGTGCAAAAGAGACATTACCACGAAGAGAGTTTCACATATCGGGGGTGAAGTATTTTCTCAAAATTTCGAAACATTAATCAAACGTAAGGATGGAAACATCAAAACCGTTTCTTGGGATTCCTGCAATATTTTGGACAATACAAAAAATCCGATAGGATCCATTACTCTTGGTCTTGATATAACAGAACAAAAGAGATCAGAGGAGGAAATAAAAAGACAGAATGTCGAATTGAAAAGACTCAATCGCATAAAATCAGATTTCCTCAATGTGACCTCTCATGAATTACGTACACCAATGGTTTCAATAAAAGGATATGCCCAACTTTTATCCGATTTGTCTCTTGGAGAAATTACCGATAAGCAGAAAAAAGCACTTGATGTAGTTCTCCGAAACACCACTCGTCTGAACAAACTCGTTCAGGACATTCTTGACGTATCAAGACTTGAATCTGGAACCATGAAATTCATTCCAGAAGATACAGACATAGGTAAAATGACCAAGGAAACTGCTGAGACAATGCAAGCTTCTGCCAATGAAAAGCAGATGAAAATCAATACAATTTTGGAAGACAATCTACCAAGTCTTATCATCGATTCTGAGAGAGTAAAACAGGTAATAATCAATCTTATAAACAATGCAATAAAATTTTCACCTTGCAACTCAGATATCAATATACAAGTCAAAAAGGAGGGAGATTATGTGTCATTTGAGGTTCAAGATTTTGGCAGAGGAATACCAAAAAATAAGATAGAAAAAATTTTTGATACATTCTATCAAGTTGATTCTGCAAAAGACAGGAAACTAATGGGTGGTGCAGGTTTGGGTCTTGCCATTTCACGAGGAATTGTAGTTGCCCATGGGGGTAATATATGTGTTGAAAGTAAAGTGAATAAGGGAAGTACATTTAAGTTTACATTACCTCTTAAACCTGTTGAAGATATTGAAGATAGATTCAAGAAGCTTAACATATTCTCTCCAGAAAACCTCAATTAAATAAACTTAGATCATATCCGTCAAACTAAAGAGAATGATACTTTCATTCCTAATATCTGTAGTGTTCAGGTTTATAAGGTCCTTCTACTTTTACACCGATGTATTCTGCCTGATCCTGTCTAAGCTTTGTTAATTTAACACCAAGTTTTTCAAGATGCAGTCTAGCCACTTCCTCATCAAGTATTTTTGGCAACATGTACACTCCAACTTCATGATCCTTTTCCCAAAGCTCTATTTGAGCAAGACATTGGTTGGTGAATGAACTACTCATGACAAAGCTTGGATGTCCTGTGGCACAACCAAGGTTCACAAGACGCCCTTCGGCAAGCATGAATATCTCATGTCCATCTGGAAAGATGTATTTATCCACCTGTGGTTTGATGTTTAATTTCCTTATACCTTCTATTTGCTCAAGTTTACTTATCTGAATTTCGTTATCAAAATGACCTATATTACAAACAATTGCTTGGTCTTTCATGTGTTTCATATGTTCTGCGGTAATGATGTCTTTATTTCCTGTGGCGGTGACAAATATATTGCCTTCTTCTAAGGAGTCTTCAATGGGTTTAACTTCGTAACCTTCCATTACAGCCTGCAAGGCACATATTGGATCAACCTCATTTACAATTACTCTTGCACCGAATCCTTTCATTGATTGGCAGCAACCCTTCCCTACATCTCCATAACCGCAAACAACTACAGTCTTCCCAGCAACCATGACATCTGTAGCTCTTTTTATTCCATCTGCAAGACTTTCTCTGCATCCATAAAGATTATCAAATTTAGATTTTGTTACAGAATCATTTACATTAAATGCAGGGAACAATAACGTGTTGCTTTCCATCATCTGGTATAGTCTATGTACTCCTGTAGTAGTCTCTTCTGAAACTCCTTTTATTCCTTTGGCAATTTTTGTCCATTTTGCAGAATCTTTTTCATATGTTTTTTTCAAGCGAGTCATAAGCTCTCTGGTATCTTCTCCTTCATTGCTGTAGTCTTTATTCAATAATGATGGATTTTTCTCGATTTCAACTCCTTTGTGAACGATAAGTGTCGCATCTCCGCCATCATCTACAATAAGGTGCGGTCCTTTCCCATCACCAAAATCCAATGCTCTCTGAGCACACTCCCAGTATTCCTTCAATGTCTCGCCCTTCCAAGCAAAAACAGGAACGCCCGACTTGGCAATCGCAGCGGCGGCATGATCTTGTGTTGAGAAAATATTGCAGCTTGCCCACCTTATTTCTGCCCCTAGTTTAACTAAGGTTTCAATAAGAACAGCAGTCTGTATGGTCATGTGCAAGCTTCCCATTATTCTTGCTCCTGCAAGTGGCTTTTGAGAGGCATATCTCTCTCGCACAGCAATTAGTCCGGGCATTTCTTTTTCAGCAATCTCAATTTCTTTTCTTCCAAAATCAGCTAGACCAATATCTTTAATCTTATAATTTTCTGTTTCTAATACCATCATTACAACACCTTTCTTTACTTTTATTTTAGTATAAGTTTTGCATCAACTACACATATATCGTTCTCATATACAAATACTGGGTTTAAATCCATTTGGTCAATATGTTCAATTAACTCTTGACCAATCTTTGATACCTTTAGAAGAAGATCGATAACCAATTCTTTGTTTGCTTTCATATTTCTAAACCCTTCTAAAAGCTTTTTTCCTTTTATTTCTTCAATCATCTGCTCAGAATCATATTTATCAATAGGTATAATGCGGAATGCCACATCTTTATACAGCTCGGTGAATATACCACCGATTCCGCACATAATTGACAGTCCAAATGTAGGGTCCTGAACGAGACCTATAATGATTTCAACACCCTTTTCCTCCATCTGATCTACAAGAAGATTTTCTTTTGGGAACTTTTTTTTGAACTCTTTGAATGTTTTTTCAAGATCACTCATATCTTTGATTCCAAGCTTTACGCCACCGACATCCGTCTTATGTAAAATCTTACTTGAGCATACCTTTAGTGCCACTGGAAACTTTAAACCTAAGTTTTCTAAATCCTCTAGTTTGTTTACCAGTTTATAGTTCGTGGTTCTTATTCCATATGCTTGCATCAGGTCTTTTACTTCGTTTTCTGCAAGAGGTCCTTTTCTTTCTACCAATTTTTTTACACTTTCTTTCATGTTCAATCCTTTTTCCTATTATCTATAACACGCTTTGCTTTCAAGCCTTCTTGAGGAATGCCATTGGGGGGTAAAACTGTTACTCTTGGTGTAAAGACAATTACAGATTTTATGTCGTTCTTCAAACTCTCTTCAAGATCCGCCGATTCAACTTGACTCAATTGATTTTTACTTTCTACTTCTACAGTTAGCATGTCAACATCATTTTTGGTATCAAGTACCATCCTCCAGTTACCACCAACATCCTGATTTTTCATGAGAGTTGATTCAATCTGGCCTGGGTATATGTTCGTTCCGCGGATGATAATCATATCATCGCTTCTTCCCTTAATTGCAGTGTGTTTTACATGGGTTCTACCACAATCACAAACTTCTTGGTCATATATTTTTGCTATGTCCCTTGTTCTGTATCTTAGAAGCGGCATTCCTTCTTTTGTTAGTGTTGTTAAGATAATTTCCCCTTCTTCTTCAGGTTCCACTGGTTCAAGTGTTATTGGATCAAGAACCTCCATTAAGAAATGGTCTTCCCACAGATGAAGCCCATCATGTTGATCGCAATCTGTTGAAACGCCTGGTCCGCACATTTCTGTAAGGCCATAGATGTCATGTACGTCCATGTCCCAGGCGTTCATGATTCTTTTCTTCAGACCTGGGGTGAACATTTCGGCACCAAAAAGCCCATTTCTTACCTTGAGTTTTTTAAGATCTACTCCTATTTCCTGAGCTACTTGCGAGAGTCTCATTGCATATGAGGCGACACCTGAGATAAATGTAGTATCATAATAATCCATGAGTTTGAGTTGTCTTTCAGACTGTCCCATTCCAGAGGGTATAACAAGTGCACCTACCTTCTGGGCACCATAGTGAAAACCAAACGCACCTGTGAATGTACCATAAGGAATCGGATTTTGAAAGATATCTTTTTTTGTAAGGCCAGACATTGAGAGGCATCTTGCCATGACTTCAGACCAAACATCTATGTCATTTTGTGTATAACAAACGGTAACTGGTACGCCTGTCGTACCAGAAGAGGCATGAAGCTCTATGCAGTTATCTAGAGATGTGGTCATCATACCAAAAGGAGAGTTATTTCTGAGATCATCCTTGGTGGTGAGTGGCAGTTTATGTATGTCCTCAAGGGTTTTGATATCCGTTGGTTTTATCTTCAACTCTTTGAATTTATTCTGATAAAATGGAACATTCTCATATAGTTTTTTTACTGTTTCTTTTAGCCGTTTCAGTTGTAATTCTCTGATTTCCTTGCGAGGCAGCGTTTCCATTTTTTTATTAAACAGATTATCCATGCGGTTTTTCCCCGTCGGGGAAATAGAATTATTGTTATTAAGTCTGACGACACAAAAAACTGAAATAAGTCGACAAAAGTTTTAAATAAAGAATCTCCTTCCTATGCTCCTACCAAATCTATGGACTAGGTGTACAAATCATGGTGCTAAGTATGTATGATCACGTAAGAGAGCAATGGAAAAAACCGGATACTTCATTTAAATCACCGCAACATCAGCGGCTTATACAGTGGAGAAAAGAGGAAAACTTCTTAAGAGTTGAAAGGCCACTTAGAATAGATCGAGCAAGATCCTTGGGCTATAAGGCAAAGCAAGGTTATATTGTTGTACGAGCGAGGGTAAGAAGAGGAAGTCTAAGGAAACATACAATAAGAGCTGGAAGGAGACCAGCAGCGAAAGGTATCACGAAAATTACTGCTGCAAAAAGCATACAACGTATGGCGGAAGAACGTACAGCAAAACGATTCCCAAACATGGAAGTTCTAAACTCCTACTGGGTCGGTGAAGATGGAAAACATCAGTACTATGAGATAATACTTGTTGATCCCTTTCATCCAGTAATAGTTAAAGATCCAAAGATTAACTGGGTACATAACACCAATAGCAAAAGGAGAGTTTTGCGTGGTAAAACCAGTGCGGGTCAAAAAGGTAGAGGACTCCGACATAAGGGCAGAGGCGCTGAGAAAGTAAGACCCAGTATCCGTGCAAATCTTAGCAGAGGAAAATAAAACACATTCTATTTCTTCGTCTTATTCAATATGGTGGCAGGTAAAATACTTGCCATATTCATCAATGGGTGTCATGATTTTATTAGATGTATGATCAGAACATTTGGATCCATAATTCTTACAAGTATTTTTTTCACAAAATCTATTTTTTTCTCCAGGTTGGACCATCGTTGGTGTCCTGTATCTCAAAACCAATGTTTTCTAATTCCTTTCTAATATCATCAGAGGTGCCCCAATCTTTTCTTTTACGAGCCTCCTCCCTGATCGCTAGAAGCATATCTATCAGTTCTTCAATACTTTTCCCATCTACATTTTTTTCATATTTTATAAGAATTTTTTGAATATTTTTCAATAGAGAATCTCCATCTAAGTCATCTGGTGCAGTTTTTGGTTGAAATAAAGTAAGGACACTTCCTAGTTTAACCAATGTATCAAGTGCATACTTGCAAAGCCCTGCATCCGGGTTGGAACTATTCTCAAAGTATTTATTGCTTTTATTAACAAAATCAAAAATCATAGCTACAGCTTCTGGAGTGTTGATATCATCATCCATGGCCTGGTCAAAACGTTCTTTAAAATCGTCTATTGCTTCGTGGTATATTTTTTCTCCCTCGGCCAGTTTACCCTCATCGATTTCCACATCTGCTTCTTCTAAAAAACCTTCTAGTTTCTCTTTTAATCTATAGATCCTATCCAGTCCTTTTTCTGTATTTTTAAGGGCTTTTTCGCTGAAATCTGGTGGACTGCGATAATGGGCTTGTGCAAAGAAAAATCTTATAACCTCTGGGTCCCAGGTCTTCAGAAGATCCTTCACGTTAATAATATTCCCCAGAGATTTAGACATTTTCTCTCCGTTGATAGTAAGAAGGCCTATGTGCATCCAATAGTTAACAAACTTTTTTCCAGTAGCTGTTTCAGCCTGGGCAATTTCATTTTCATGATGTGGAAAACGAAGATCCATTCCCCCACCATGGATATCAAAAGGTAACCCTAGGTATTTTGCACTCATCGCAGAACACTCTATATGCCATCCTGGTCTTCCCTTTCCCCACGGAGAATCCCATGAGGGTTCACCAGGTTTTGCAGATTTCCATAGTGCAAAATCAAAATGATTTCGTTTTACTTCACCGGGATCAATTCTTGCACCACTCATTAAATCATCTAATTTTTGTCCTGAAAGTTTTCCATAATCATTGAATTTTTCAACAGAGAAATACACATCTCCTTCAGATTCATAACCATATCCATTGTCAATGATTTTCTGTGTCATCTCTATCATTTCAGGGATTGTCTCTGATGCCTTAGGATAGATATCTGCTCGTCTAATACCAAGCCTGTCAAGATCCCCCAGGCAACGATCAGCAAAACGTTTCGAATACTCAAGAGCATCAACCCCCTCACGGTTTGCTGCAACAATTATTTTATCATCGACATCTGTTATGTTCTGAACATAGGTTACTTCATAGCCTCTATATTCAAAGTATCTGCGTATTATATCAAAAGCAAAATAGGTTCTTGCATGGCCGATATGGGCATCAGAATATACTGTCATACCACAGACATACATCTTTACTTTCTCATTTTCAACTGGTATAAAATCTTCCTTTTGTCTTGAAAGGGAGTTATGGATTTTTACTGTCATGTCTAACACTCAGCAATTTATTGCAGATAGGGAGAAAATACTTCCATTTATAGTTTACTGATTAATCCATCCAAACTCTTTATATATTGTCTAATGATGCCAAACATGGAGGTTTAAATTGTGGCGATTACTAGATATAAAAATGAGCAGATTGCAGTTCTTACAGGGGGCGGAGATGCCCCTGGATTAAATGCTGTGATAAGAGGTCTAACAACAAAAGCAATATCTCTTGGATATGATGTTTTGGGTATCCGAGATGGGTGGAGGGGGCTTCTTGATGATGGAGAAAATACCCCTCTTGATCTAGATGAGGTTGAAGATATCCATATGACTGGAGGGACCGTCCTTCATACTTCAAGGACAAATCCATATAAAGTTGAAGGTGGAGTTGAACAAGTAAAAAAGAATCTTGAGAGGCTTAATTGCAAATATCTTATTGCAATAGGTGGTGAAGACACACTCGGCGTTGCAGTAAAATTATGCAAAGATGGAGTAAATGCAGTCGGAGTCCCAAAGACAATCGACAATGACTTATCAGAAACAGATTATACATTTGGTTTTGACACTGCAATAACAAGAGCTGCTGAAGCAATAAAAAACTTGCATACAACAGCAGATTCACATCATAGAGTAATAGTTGTTGAAGTTATGGGAAGACATGCAGGATGGATGACACTTGAGGCAGGTATTGCGGGTGGTGCACATGCAATACTCCTCCCAGAAGAAGAGTTTGATATTGATGAACTTTGTACAATTGTTGAAAACAGAGAAAAGAACGGTAAACACTATACCATTATTGCAACATCTGAAGGTGCAATGCCGAAAGGCGGGGAGCTAAAATTCAAGGATACTAAAGTAGATGCATTTGGCCATAAAATCCTAGGGGGAACGGCAGAACAACTCGCAAAAAAACTTGAAGAGATGACGGGAAAGGAATGCAGGTATGTCATTCTTGGTCATCTACAACGAGCAGGATCTCCCACTGCGTTTGATATCAACCTTGGAACTCGTCTTGGTATTCATGCAGCAGAAATGATAGATAAAGGTGAATTTGGGATGATGGCAGCCTTACACGGTACGAAAATTGTTTCTATTCCGCTTGAAAAGGCTGTTGGAAAGTTAAAAACTGTGCCAAAATACAGAATTGAAGAAGCAAAGTTATTTTATGAGGTGTGAAAAAATGCCACTAGTACCAATGAGACAAATTTTAGATGAAGCAGCAAAAAAAGGTTATGGGGTACCACATTTTAATGTGAACAATATGGAGCAAGCACAGGCTATAATGAGGGGAGCAGAAGAAGTAGAATCACCAGTCATTATGGCTGCATCAAAAGGTGCGTTGAAATATTCTGATATGCTCTTTTTGAGAAATATAATGAATGCCTGTGTAGAACGATATCCAAAAATTCCGATAGCATTGCATCTAGACCATGGAACAAGTGTTGAGATATGTAAAACGGCAATTGATTTAGGTTTTTCATCTGTTATGATGGATGGATCATTAGAAGAAGACGGTAAAACTCCAAGGAGTTATGATGACAATATTGCCGTTACGAGAGAGGTTGTGAATTTTGCTCATCCACTTGGTATCACTGTAGAAGGAGAGCTTGGCTGTCTTGGTGGAATCGAAGATGGCATTGGCTCTGGGGAAGAAAAACTAACCAATCCTGATCAAGTAAAGGAATTTGTAGAAAAGACAAAAGTGGATGCGCTTGCTGTGTCAATCGGAACGTCACATGGTGCATACAAGTTTAAAATACAACCAGATCCTGACAAAAACCTTCTTGCAATGAATATAATTAGAAGGATTCATGAGTTATGTCCCAATCTACATATGGTTATGCATGGATCATCCTCAGTTCCTCAAGAACTTATTGCACAAATTAATCAATATGGTGGAGACATCAAAGAAACATATGGAGTTCCGCTTTGGGCAATAAAAGAAGGAATAGATGCAGGAGTCAGAAAGGTTAATGTTGATACAGATCTTCGATTGGCTGTCACTGCCACTATTAGAAAGGTTTTCCATGATGATCCTGAAGCATTTGATCCAAGGAAATATCTTGGCCCTGCAAGAGATGCAATGAAAACTATAATTATTGAACGTTACAATACTTTTGGTAGTGCAGGGCATGCATATGATTATGAACCAAAGACTCTTGAAGATATGAAGATCTTTTATGGGGAACGTGAATTGCAAAACTCTAGATAATGGGAAAGAGGGCATCAACCTTTAGTTTTATATATGGTAATCGTATTCGGAATTTACCTTACAGGTATCTGGAGTAATAAACCATGGCACGAATGCATGCAAGAAGAAAGGGAAAATCAGGATCTACTCATCTAATTAGCAGGAAGAAACACCCAGAGTGGAGTTCGCTAAATCCGCGGGAGATAGAGTCACGTATTTTGGAGCTAGCAAAAGTTGGAAAATCTACGAGTGAGATTGGTATGGTACTAAGGGATCAATATGCTGTTCCCGATATAAAGATTGCAACTGGTAAGAAAGTTTCAAGAATACTTGATGAAAACAATATGTTATCAGAGTTTCCAGAGGATATAAAAAATCTTATCAGTACGGCGTTACAGCTGAGAAAACACCTTGAAATACACAAGAAGGATTTAAAAAACAAGAGAAATTTGCAACTCACAGAATCCAAAATAAGACGTCTTACAAGATATTACCACTCTCGGCACAAACTTCCAAAGGGCTGGAAGTATAGCCCCAAACAAGCAAAACTTATGTTTGAATAATTGCTATCCTTTATAGATAGCATATGTTTTACTTTTAACCATGGCAGATGATATTCTAAAACTAAGTAAAAAAGCAGCAGCGATGATTTCATCAATGCCGAAATCTACTAGAATTAGAGTTGTTTCTCATTATGATGCTGATGGTATTACTGCTGCCAGTATCATTTGTAAAGCCCTCTATCGTGAAGGGTATGATTTTCATGCGACTTTGATGAGAAATCCTTTTACACAAGGTTTAGAACGTGTAAGTAAGGAGAAAAATGAATTGGTTATTTTTTCTGATATGGGCAGTGGACAGATAGAAACCATAGAGCAATTAAATTGTAAAGCAATTATTATCGATCATCATCAGTATCTTAAGTCAGAAACTAGTAATGAGATTCTTCAGATAAATGCAAATTTGTGTGGGATTAATGGAAACTATGAGGCATGTGGTGCGAGTTTGAGTTATTCTGTTGCAAAAGCCCTCAATTCAAGAAATGAAGATCTGGCACCACTTGCAATTGCAGGTGCTACTGGTGATAAACAGTACATTGGCAGTATTAGGGGATACAACAAAATTATCTTGGATGAAGCTCTGGAAAAAGGATTTTTGAAGCAAGATATTGGAATGAAACTCTATGGCGACTCCTTATTTGATGCTTTGTATTACTCGGTTGATCCATACTATACTGGTCTCTCAGGAAACAAGGAAGGAATACATGAATTGCTAGGGCGATTGAATCTTGATGAAGCAGTAAAAAT
Organism: Thermoplasmatota archaeon; assembly: GCA_030612095.1. Classification (GTDB taxonomy): domain Archaea; phylum Thermoplasmatota; class E2; order DHVEG-1; family DHVEG-1; genus JAUWWG01. The sequence continues at coordinate 12,971 of JAUWOO010000001.1, forward strand.
AGAGGAACTTGATGATAGTCAGAAAAGAAAACTTCAGTCGTTCTTAATTCTTAAATTGATAAAAAATGGTTGTGAAAAAAACATTCTAGATACGGTTATCAGAAAACGTTATCAGTCCAGCATGCTCCAGTGTGAATTGGAGCGTTTTGCAGACCTTCTTGATGCGTGCGGAAAAGGAGGGGATCGCAGTCTAGGTCTTGCCATATGCCTGGGTGATAAAAAGGCTTTTGATGAAGCAGTAAAACTCGAAAAAGAATATAAGCAAAGTATATTAGATGAACTTTTACGACTTGAGAAAGATGGTTTTGAAGAAAAGAAAAATTTCCGTTATTTCTATAGTGGTAATTCTTCACTGGGTGGCGTAATTGGGGGTATTGCCACAAACTTCATTTTTGATAGAGAGAAGCCATTACTTTCCCTTGTACGTAAAAATGACGAAACCCATATTTCTTGCAGGGGAAATCAACATCTTGTGGCTGAGGGGCTCGATTTGGGTTTTGCCATGAAAGAAGCAGCGGCGAAGCTGGATGGTAATGGCGGTGGTCATAAGATAGCTGCCGGTGCTATGGTAAGTTCCGACAAAGAAAAAGAATTTCTAGACATAGTAGATATAATTCTCTCCAAACAGATGAAGGTATAACGTATGAAGGTTACATGCAACGTAGTTATAGAATATGATAACGTTAAAAAAACAGAGACTGTTTTAAAATCCATAGAAGTTGATAACCTTGGTTTTGTTAAATCACAGATAAATGGAAAACATTTGGAGGCACACATAGAGAGCAAATCTATTTCTTCTCTTCTTCACACACTGGATGATTATCTCGCATGCGTTTCTGTTGCAGAGAAAATAGTGGATAAAGATTAATAATCCATGTGCAATGCTGTTTTTATATGAAATTTGATTTAAAAGGAAGTTTTACATTTAGTGACAACATCTTGTCAATTAAGGAAGAGATGGGGAAATTCATTTCTGATTTTAATGAAAATTTACTTAAGGGTGATGCTGAAAAAAGAGCAGAGATTGAAAGCTTTAAGATTGAAAAAAAATCACTGTTTTTTAACATTGTTTCTCACGGTAGTTTTCGCCCTCATAATGCACTACTTCAGATAAAGAACTCCATTAGCAAGGAGCTTGGCAAGAAACATCACATTGGGGTTAGAGAGATAAAAATAGATAGTTATGAAATAGAGTTTGATTTAGAAAAAAAACCGTTAAAAGAAGTCGACATTCCATTTGCGGAGGTAAAATTAGAAGGAAAAAAAGCAACCATGGCTCTCACGAATGTCGATGAAGAATTTCTAAGAAGAAACTATATTGATAGGATGATCAATCGTGTAAAAGAAAAAGTTGACAATCAGTATTATGAAGGTAAGGGGGAGTATTGGAAATCTATCTGGGAATCAGAGGAAAAAGAACCGGTATGGTCAAAAGATCCAACAGAGGAAATGGTCAAGCTTGATTGGCTGAAGCAGGGACCTACAAAGGGGAAATGGTTTTACCGTCCTCAAGCAGCTGCGATTTTAAAGACAATGGAAGAAATAGCTATAAAAGAGGTATTACAGCCACTCGGTTTCCAAGAGATAATTGAATCACAAATTGTTCCATTTGATATATGGCTAAAAACCGGTCATCTTGAAGGGATGCCTTCTGAGTTTTATTATGTTGTAGAACCAGCAACAAGAGATGTAGAAAAATGGGAAAAATTTGTTGATCTTACAAAGATTACAAAAGAAGTTGATTTTAATGAACTACAAAAGAATCTCAGTGTTCCTACTGCCGGGATTTGCTATGCTCAATGTCCAATGATTTATTGGTCTTTCAAAGGAAAAACAATATCTGAAGAATCTCTTCCTATATTTGTCTATGATAAAACTGCTGTTTCTGGGAGATATGAATCCGGTGGTAGACATGGGATAGAACGGGTTGATGAATTCCATCGTATCGAACCCGTGTATATTGGTACGAGAGAGCAGCTACTCAGTCTTCGCGAGAAACTTATTGAACGATATAAACATGTTTTCAATGACATTTTCGATATTGAATGGCGTATGGCCTGGGTTACCCCATGGTACATGCAACAGGCTGGAAAAATTGGAGCGACCGGTGAACAGGACTGCGGAACCATAGATTTTGAAGCCTATATGCCATATCGTGGCGATCGTAAAAAATCAGAGTGGCTTGAATTCCAAAATCTTAGCATTCTTGGAGATAAATATGTTAAATCGTTCAATATAAAATCTCAGAAAAGTGAACTTTGGAGTGGATGTTCAGGTATTGGACTTGAACGGTGGACAACTGCGTTTTTAGCTCAGAAAGGCTTGGATCCAGATGAATGGCCAGCAGGTTTTAAGAGATATTTGAAAGAATTACCCAAAGGCATTGAGTTTTTATGAGAATATGAATAGAAAGGATTTGTCAGAATATAAGGGGAAATATAATGCGTTCAGGCATCACGCTTGGGCAGGTCTTGGTTTTCTCTCGGTGTTGTTAGTAATTAGAATTATTGTTCCATCGCTCTCTGAATTAATACACCCCATACTTATTGTGCTTGTCATCTATGTCGTAGTTGCTTTACTTTTCACCTATAAATATCGTGAGGGATTGACAGGGGGAAAGGTTATACAAATTCAACCTTCGGATGAAATTGAAAAAGAAAGAATGAAGGTTGAGGTTGAAAAAGAGCGGTTGAAAGTTGAAAAGAAAAAGGTAAAGGCTGAAGCAAAGAAAGCGAAAAAGACCGAGAAAATAAAATGAGAAAAACCTTTAAATGATAACTCTATCCCACCCCGATGGCAAAAAAGAGAAAAGAAAAAACCGAGGAAGAGGAGTTAGATTTTAAACTCCCAAAATTTGATGAAGAAAAGTTTCTTAAAAGAGAGAGGCGAAACATCAAAACTACATTTCTCTCGTTTTTGTTTGGTTTTCTTATTGCTATTATATCCTTTGGTTTTTGGTCTCTTTTAAGTGGGAATGATTTACGATGGGAATTAGTTTTATTGTTTTGTGTTTTCAATGCATCCTGGTTGAAATACCTATTTATCAGATTAAACCTGGATCTCACTGACTTTGGGCGGAAAGGGTGGTTTACATCTTATGCGATTTATTTTTTCACATGGCTTCTGGTACTTATGGTGCTTGTTAACCCCCCGTTTTATGATGATGAATCACCCCGTATTGAGGTTGTTGCACTGCCTAGTATGCAAGAGTTGGGTGGGACCGTTAAAATAATTGCAAGGATTGTCGATAATGTTGGCATAGAAAAACAAGATATTGATTTCAATTTGATTTATCCTGATGAAACAAGTCATTCTCCGGATTTTAACTTTGAGGATAGTATATTTAGCTATACGTACGAAAATACAGGGAATCTGATGGGAACATATGAGTTTACACTATCAGCTACTGATATAAATGGCCACAATACATCAGAAATTGTTGGGACTTTTGTATATGATAATGACACGATAAAATTGGCATCCCCTGCAGGTGCTGGTGTTGCACCAGGTCCCGCAGTTACATATGCCGATTCTATTAGATTTGATGTTGGAGCAGATGTCAGTAGGATGTATTACAAAGTAAATGATGGTGTAGAAATCAATGCAACTTTTGATGGGGATTACTATGAGACATCTCCTGAAATGGTTGGTTGGCTGAGGGGCGAAAATGCTACTGTAAATGCCTATGCAGATATCGTCTACTATTTTGACAATTTGAATACGCAGTTCAATAATACAATCGTAGATAATTCTACCTATTATTTCGGAGTTAGTGATGATTCTAAAGTTGGTACTGAAGTATCTCCTGAGATAACAATTCCGGGACCTGGGCTTTATATGGTGCCTGGATTTGAGTTGCTGGTATTTATCATCTCTCTTATTGTTGTCGTTCTAATCTTTAAATACAGGAAGAAAGATAGAAGAAACTAGATATGAGTGAGCTATCAGAGTTCTGTCGAAATCTGAAAAAAGATTTCACACCGAAAATAAGAGATCCGACAAGACCGGTTAGATGCTGGTCTGAAAAGGATGTTTTAGCTGGTAAAATTGTTGATGCATTCGTGATTATTTTCAGGACTAGGGGGTGTTCCTGGGCTCTTAATTCTGGATGTACCATGTGCGGATATTTTAATGACAGTATGTGGGAGAAAATATCTGATGAAAATTTGTTGAAACAATTTGAGACTGTTATGAAAAGATATTCCGGGGAAAAATTTGTTAAAATTTTTACTTCAGGGAGTTTTTTGGATGATACTGAAATAAAACCCAGAGTTAGAAATGAAATTTTAGGTAAGCTTGTTGAAACAGCGGATAAAGTATCGGTTGAATCTAGGCCAGAATATATTACAGATGACAAATTGTCGTATATAAAGAATATTTTCCAATCTAAAACATTTGAGATTGGGACTGGTCTTGAGACTGCAAATGATTTTGTGAGAGAACATGCAATTAACAAAGGATTTGCATTTGATGATTATAGAAATGCTGCAGATGTTATGAAGAAAAACGACTGTGAACTCAAGACTTATGTACTTGTCAAGCCACCGTTTCTGACTGAAAAAGAATCTATTGAAGATGCTGTTGGTACAATTGAAAAAATTAAAACAATTACGGATGTTGTATCACTCAATCCAACAAATGTGCAGCGTAACACGTTGGTGGATTATTTGTGGAAGCGAAAACAGTATCGACCAGCATGGCTTTGGAGTGTTGTTGAAATATTAAAACGAAGTAAAAAAACAGCAGGAAATGTGAGAATCAAGTGCGACATAGCAGGAGGCGGTGGAATACGAGGTGCACACAACTGTAGAGAATGTGATAGTAAGTTTCTCGAAGCAATATCATCGTTTTCACTTTATCAAGACGTAAAAATATTTGATGATCTTGATTGCAACTGTTATGATAAATGGCTCGATCAAATTGATATCGAGAACATTGGCTTTGGTTCTCTTGTTAATATGTACGGGTAGGTGTCATGGAAAAAAAGGTTGTAAAAGGAGACAGTGTAGTCCTTATTGACTTGTCATTTAGAAAATTCATCATCGATACGAATGATAAAACAGATAAATACAAAGGCGTAGGTGTGATAGATCCAGGAAAGCTAGTGGGAGAGCAATATGGTAAACAAATAGAAATAGGAAATAAACAGTTTTGGATTCTGAAGCCATCTCTACAGGATAAACTTCGGGGTTTGAAACGTATGGCACAGATTATTTTGCCTAGAGATGCCGCACATATAGTGATGAATTGCTCTATAGAATCTGGAAATACTGTGCTTGAGGCAGGCATAGGCTCAGGTTCCCTTACAATAGCACTTGCAACCGCTGTAGCTCCAAATGGAAAAGTTATTTCATATGACAAACGTGAGGATTTCATAGAGCATGCATTGAAAAATCTGAAAACTGCAAGATTAGATAAATATGTTACAACCAAAATTAGGGATGTCACTGAGGGGATTGATGAAAAAGAATTGGATGCCGTAATTCTTGATATACCAACTCCTTGGGGTGCTGTTAATTATGTGTGGAAAGCATTGAGGCCAGGTGGTTATTTCTGTTCATTTTCTCCACTTATATCTCAGGTGGAACAAACAGTAAAAGAAATTAGGGAAAATAGCTTCATCGAGATTAAAACATTTGAAAACATCCAACGTGAGATGGTGATATCCGATCACGGAACAAGGCCAAGTTTTGACATGCTTGGACATACTGGATATCTTACGTTTGCCCGGAAGGTATTGTAGCTTCGATGCTTATCATTCTTGTGATGTATAACTTTTTAAAGCTTCTTGATCAAGTATTCAGCAATTCCGTACCCTATTTCTTTATCTAAAGTATATTTTGTAAGTGTTTCATACATAACTGAGAGATTTTTACCATCTTTACTTGGAAAAGGGAGTTGAATGTGTTTCATAATTACTGCGCTGACATTGTGTATAGTACCTTTTTTGTCTTCGAGCATCATCTCAAATGACTGTGGGCAATTATCTTCAGTATAATTTGTATGAATATCTACTTTGATAATAGGTATATTAACACCATTAATATGGATAAAACCAGCATCCACCTCTCCCTCTTCAGTAACGAGTTTGGTGATGTTTAAGGCACAGGTCTCTGAGAATTGACAGGTAAGCCATATCCACATCTTCGGTGCATTCCAATCCCGTATTCCCCATGAATGATCCCTTTCACCAAGACCGTTTATAGTGTATGTTTTATCTCCAATCAGTAGTGTGCCATGTATCTTGCCAAATTGCTCCAGATGCTCCGAGGCAACCTTTCGAGATATTTCCTCACTTATGCCACTCACGCACTCCCTGTAATTAAACATTTCATTCAGTGACATAAAGTCTAGCGAGAAATTCGTTTTTTCTAGTGAGTTTTTAGCTCCCTCAAATGTTTTCATATGTCCTGAGAAGGTAAGCTGCCAATGTTTTTCAGGAACAATTTTTGTAAATTGTAATGCATTGACCGTTAGATTTGTGTTTGTAAAAATTCTCTGATCTTTTATGCCAATATATCCCCTATCTGGCAGCATAAAAAAACAAAACATGCTTTTCTCATTCTTGTTTGGCTTCAATCCTATCCTCATAAAACTACAGATATCTTTACTTTTATCGTAGAAGTTGAAGTAAAAACTTTCATTCCAGTCAGAATGCTTCCCAAACTCATGTATGATATCAGAATCCATCGTTATTTCTCCTTTTCTTTGATATAGATTACTCCATCATTGCCGTCAATAGTGACCTTTTGCCCTGTTTTAAAAAGAGTTGTGGCATTTTTAACTGCAGTAACAGCAGGAATTCCATATTCTCGTGAAACCACTGCACCGTGAGATAGTATACCTCCTGTTTCTGTTATGAGTCCAGCAAGTTTTGAAAATACTGGTGTCCATCCAGGATCAGTATTGGAAGTCACCAGTATGTCATCATCCCTTATCTTCGAAAAATCATCTACGGATTTAATAACCCGTACAAAACCTGTTGCTATACCGGGGCTTGAAGGCGTGCCAATAATCTTTAAACTATCGCCGTCATGCACGACAGTATCGTCAAATTCAACTTTCCCCATTAGGAACTTGGGCGGGAGCTTGTTTTCGTATCTTACAAACTCTTGTTTCCGCTGCTTAATAACATTTTTTTCTATCGTTATTTCTCTATTTGCAATCTGGGTGATTTCCTCTTTTGTTAAAAAGAATATGTCTTCCTGCTGCTCAATGGTGCCTGATTCAACAAATCGCCGTCCAAATTCCATGAATAATCTCCTTAGCCGGTAGAGTTGATGATCAAGGTAGAATCTTTGATTTTCCCTAAATACAAGATAAATCTGTGCATAGTTCAAAACAGTTTTGAATAGTAGCTTTTTGAAAAACCCGTTCTTAAGTGTTGAAATATTTCCAAGTATCTTCTTTTCAGCAGTTTTTCTTTCCTTAATTTTTTCTTTTTCCACGTTTGCAAAATCCATCCCTGGAGATGATGCAAGAGTCTGCAAAATCGTTATAACAAGAGATGGATCATCACCCCATCTGGGGAAATATATCTCTCTTGTGTGAGATCGATGGCCATAGTTATCTAAGAAATCATAGAACTTGTAAGAAAATGATTTTAAATCAGAGTTTTTCTTAAGTTCTCCGAGAAACTCATGAGGTTTTTTGTCCTGCAAAATCTGTAGTATTTTAGAATCATCTCTTGCTGCTTGTGCAAGCTGTGAGATTGCTATGTTTGTCTGTATGGTCTTATTATCAGGTAACCCAGAAATGAGTTTTGCGTAAAGCACCCCTTGCTTGTCATCAAGCCAACTGCTTAGCCATCGTTTTATTATGAGATTAGTTCCAATGCTGTGAGTCACCATTCCATATCGTATCAACCGATAGTGCTTTAGGTAAGCCTGTTCCATGTTTTTGAATTCGCGATAAAGTTCATCTTCGCTTAATTTTGCAAGGTCAAGCTCATCGAAACTTTTCATTACAGAGACGAACTTACGGGCCCATTTCCGGTATGCTTTATCTGTTCTCATTATCATGCCATCAGGATCGAGAAGCATGATGCGTATCTCTGCAAGCAACCTTCGAAAAATCTTTGTTTTCGCATTTGCAATCCGTTCATGATCTTTCTCTGGAAAATAATTAAGTAATTCTTTTGTACGTGAAAACTTTGGGTTATATGTAAAAACTTCTTCAAGAACTTCGGAGTTGAAATAGATATGTCCCTTATGAATTTTTAAAAGTTCCTTACCAGTCAACTCCCTATAGCCCATTATTTCCGATCCTTCGTGATTCACGTATTTGGTTAGATATTCTCCAAGAAGTGAGTAAAAGAGAGGTGAGGTTACATCTGCCCAGTATTCATCTCCATAAGCTCTTGTCCACAATATCTCTTCATGAGTGGTAAGCGTCGTGATTGGTCTTGATTGTAGAATATAAATCTCGCCGTTTTCTATAGACCATTCAATGTCTTGTGGACTACCAAAATGCGATTCTATTTGTTTACCAATTTGGGCAAGTTTTTGCACTTCATCGATTGTAAGAGAAGGCGAATCTTGCTTTGATTCTTCAATATCAGTAACTATTTTTTCTCCATTTGATAGGAAAATTCCTTGATCCTTCTTACTTATATCTTTTTCAATTATTTTGCCTGTTTTTTTATCACAGAAAAATCTATCTGGACTGACAATACCCGATACTATGGACTCACCAAGGCCCCAGCTCGACTCTATAATGATCGTATTTTTTTTAGTATTAACCGGATCAGTTGTAAACATGACTCCTGATGATTGTGCATTAATCATTTTCTGAACAATAACTGCGATACCGCCTTTGAGATGTGGTATTCCTGCGTTATGTCTGTAGATAAACGCTCGTTTATTCCAATAGGATGCCCAGCAGCGTTTTACATACTCTGAAACTTCATCTCGAGGTATATTTAGAAACGAGTCTTGTTGACCTGCAAATGATGCTTCTGGTAAATCCTCAGCAACTGCAGAAGAGCGAACCGCCCAGAATGCATTTTTGTCAAGTTGCCCAAGTGCTTTGTTAATGTCTTTTGAAACAGTGCCTTCTAGTTTATTTGCTGTGATAAGTTCTTTTATTTCAATGGGGCGTGATTCTACGCTGCTTTCATTCGTAAAATCAATTGTTTCAAGAAGATTGAGTATTTTTTCTTTGAGATTTGCGTTTTTGAGAAACTGTTCATATGAACTAACCGGAACAACTAGGCCTGGTGGAACTGAAAAACCAGCAGAGGATAGTGCCGCTAGATTTGCAGCTTTACCGCCCACCTTCCCAACATCTTCTTTTGTAATGTGTGATAGGAGGATACTATTGTTGTTCATCGTATTACCAAAAGGTGTTTAATCTAGTTTGGTCTTTTAATCTTTCTATTTATGGACATTCTAGTAGCTTGGGGAATGTACCCTCTGGTAAATCAGATGTAAGTCCCATGAAGTAACTTGTAGTCCAAATTGTCATACCAGCTTCCTGAAGAATGCCACACTTTCCCGCATCATAATCACATTCTGCATATCCTTTCATCATTGATAGTAAGGTTAGTTCAGATACAAGCAGGAATCGTGCACTCAAATCGAGTAGTAGATTGTATACAGAACTAGAGAGTTCTGAGTTATCCATGATATTTTCCCAGACATCTTGTCCTGCCGAAACAGATCCTTTACCCCAAGTTTCAAGCGCAATCCTTATTTTTAGCCATTTCCAGGTGGGGGGATTGTATATTTTGTCTAACACAGATTTGTATTGATTAAGACTTTCAAATTCGACACTTGGCATCTGGCAGTCGAGAAATCTGTTAAAGACTATTATGTCATCAGGAGGTATTGTGCCATTGGGGGGATTCTCGAGGATAAAATTCAGGTATCCCCAGTTATAACCATAAAACAGAAGAAACGTTTTTATGGAAAATTGATTAACGATAAAAATCGTACTGTTGCGTCCTTGAAGGGCGATGTCGGTCAGTCCACCTGCAAAACATGTAAGTGCATAAAAGATGAATTTATCAGATTTTGTTTCCATTTCAACACCTAAAATATTGGGCATTAATTTCATGAGAACTTCTGAAATATCTTTAGAATTCATGTTATTGGAAGATAGGGCGTCTCGGAGCCAGACCCCTCCAAAGTAGCCAGAGAGATATAGGTTACCAAAAAATTTACCTATCTGGGATTTTTCAGAGGTATGGCACAGTTCATCGGCAGACCGCATGGGGAGATACCCCAAGAAGAATTCTACGCCAGATGCGTTTTCTCCTGCATTAGTGCAGTAATCTAGTGCCAATTGCGATATGAATGTTTCATTAATTTCCATGGTTGGATTATCCCAGAAAGGGAATTGCGGTAGTACAACTGTTTGTTCAATCCCTATATTATGAATGATTGGGCTTGCCTTGTCAGATGTGTTATAGAATGACCCTGATGAGTTGATGGATTTATTGTCCGTTACTATTGTTGCAGTGGAGATTAACCCGCCTGAAAATCCACATAAAATTAACAACACAACAAGCATAAAACTCGTTAAATTTCTTACATATCTTCCACTTACTCGGGTCATGTTTCCTTCCGATATGTCTATTGTAACCTTTCAATTTTATTTAAATATTTTCTATAAAAAGTTATAGGATGTGCTATCTGGAAGGAGTAGTTCCCCTCCATCATAAAATTGTGGTTTTTCTTTCTAGATTAATGAGCGTACGTCTCTAGCGTTTTAGTGTAACGCCTCTTTGATTCTGATAGTTCCCAGATTTTTTATCATAAAGTTCAGATGGTTTTGTGGAAAGATTTTCAAAAACAATTTGGCAGAATCTATCGCCAATCGGTATCTCTATTTCTTCATCATTTGAGTTGAAACAACCAATTGTAAGTGTTCCATGAAAGCCGGCATCAACCTTCCCAAAACTTGCCATGATCCCTTTACGTGCGTAGCTTGATCGTATCCACAGCTGAGATGTTATCTGTGGGCCCATTTTCACAAATTCTTTTGTGCTAATTGCAAACCATGTCATTGAAGGGATAGTAGCCATTCCCTCTTTGATATGTTGATCTGATTTTTTCATGTAAATCTCATCAATAGATAGGTCATAGCCATTTGGTGTGAGGTTTTTGCGATCGAACGGCTCTATTCCAAGTTCATTATTTTTCATGTAATTTTCAATATCTTTATCGGAAAGAATGGTCATAGGTATTACTCCTTTATCGCTAGACAATTTTAATGCCATTTACAACTACATTTTGTAATGGTTTATCGTTTCTATCTTTTTCAACTTTTGATATGGAATCAACTACTTCCATTCCTTCGATCACTTTTCCAAAGATAGAATGTTTTCCGTCAAGCCATGGTGTTTCTGCTACTGTAATGAAAAATTGTGATCCCCCTGTATTTGGACCTGCATTTGCCATTGAAAGCATGCCTTTAGAATCATGTTTTAGATCTGGGTGAAACTCATCTCTTATGGTATATCCTGGTCCCCCTCTGCCAGTCCCATGTGGGCATCCACATTGTACCATAAAATTTGGGATTACTCTGTGGAAAATGAGGCCATTATAGAATCCATCGTCTACTAGTTTAATGAAATTCCCTGCTGTTACAGGTGCCTTGTCTACATAAAGTTCGATTTTAAAATTGCCTTTGTTGGTATTAAATTCTAATATTTTATTTGTCATTTTTATCACTCATTATTTTTTTATTGACTTTCTATTGTTATGCTCTTGATTGTTACATCTTCTAATGGTTTATTACTTCCATCTGTTCCAACTTCAGATATGGCATTAACAACGTCCATCCCTTCGATCACTTTACCAAAGACTGAATGTGCACCATCCAACCAAGAAGTTTCTGCGACTGTTATGAAAAACTGCGATCCTCCGGTATTGGGGCCGGAATTTGCCATAGATAGTATACCTGGAGAGTCGTGTTTTAAATCATCATGAAATTCATCAGGAATACTGTAACCTGGATCGCCTGTTCCTGTTCCATATGGGCATCCACCTTGTATCATGAATCCAGAGATGACACGATGAAAAATAAGACCGTCATAGAATCCTTCATTAGTTAGGTTGATAAAGTTTCCAGTTGTTATGGGTGCTTTATCTTCATACAATTCAATCTTTATTATTCCCTTGGTTGTGTCAAATACTGCAATACGATTTCCGTTTGGAGTATTGTTATCTTGATTACCATCTGTATTATTTACCATATAAAGAACAGATACAGCTACAACAATTATTATTGCAATAACTGCCAAAATAGCTATCATCTTTACATTTGGATTTGTTTTTTTAGGTTCCGCAGGCATTGATCTTTTCCTACTACTGCCACTTTTTTTCGCTGTCATAATAGATGTCGAAATACACCATCTAATAAATAAGTTTTTCATGGGTTTAACCCTATATTTGCCCTAATGTTTTTCCGCATCAGTCATTCACGCTTTCTAATTGGCTGGCAATCAAAGTCTAATTTATCTGCAAAACGTCGGTTACTATCCAGCAAACGATATTTGAACTCGTTTCTATTTATAAAAAATCCCAGGTCCATGATTTGATTTCAATACTGCATTGAGACTATGATTAGATTTTTGATCCGGTCATAAGGTATTTTGATAATTGAAAAGAACGCTATAATCTGTTGTATCCAACTTCTCTCTTAATAAGTTCAATTACATTTACTCTCTTATTATCAATGGAATAAATAATACGATAATCCCCAATTCTGAGTCGATGTTTCTTCGGATCGGTATCTTGCAATACTTTAAGGTCGCAATGTGGTCGAGATGTTACTGGATCTTCTTTTAGCTCCTGTAAATGTTTTCTTATTTTATCCTGCATATTCTTTGGTAATTTTCGAAATGATTTTTGAAATGTTCCGGATACAAGAACTGTATATACCATTCAGCTCACAGCTCATCTAATGAGATAAAATCATCTTCAGCAAGGATTTTGTTCCATTTTTCATCCATTTTTTTCCATGCATATCGTTTGACGAGTTTTCTTACGATATTATCATAGGTTTCGCCTTTTGTCCCAAGGTCGAGTAATGCTTTTTTTGTTTGTTGTGTAATTGAAATTGTTGTATTTGTCATATCATACCACGCCTTATAACCATTATAATCACTATAATATTTATAATTTTTGCTTTCATTCTATCCGAATCATCCCCCCTCCATTGATCAGACAAATTCTTGTAATCTAGGAACGTTATCCAAAAGGTGTGTTTCAACCACACAAAAAAATAAGTATTTTGAACGATAAACTGAATTTGTTCAGTAACATACCAAATTCTTTTACCTTGTAGAAAGTTATACTTTTAGTTATCTCTGGGTAAGATATTTAAAACAAAATAGCTAATGATACAATGTTGAAGAATACTAAACTTGATTCAAAGAAACAAAAGAAACTTTTATCAGTTCCAAAAGAAGAATCTGCGAGTCTATGTGGACTTTGTCGCGGTACAAAGCTTTTGTGTGGCAGATCCCGTTGCCCTGTTCTTGTAAAGTTTCATTCACGCGATAAGATAACGCCTTTGATTGATAAGCTTAGTTTAGGTGGTTCTTCTCCACCAAGTGTTTTTATTGGTAGATTCGGATATCCAAAAGTATCAATTGGACCTATGATTCCTCCAGTTATGGGGGATACTTCTCTTATTGATACACCTGAACTTTGGTTGGATAAAAGCATCGATGATATTGTGGATTTCCGCTCTATGCTTATTCGTGGAACGTATAATGTTGATGTATTTGATGTTGAAAATCCAAACAAGATTGTAAATTTTACTCGCGAACTTGCGCTTTCTAAAAATAGTGTTTTTACTGAGGCTATTTTTGAAAAAAAACCTCGAGGACGAATTGCTTTTTATGATTCTGCACAGCCGCATGGCCCTTCTGCACCACTTAAGAAGTTTGATATTACTAATCCAAAATATGAACAGCACATCGAGAAGGCATTTTATGATACTGATTTGAAGGCTAGATCTGCTGTTTTGGATCTGTACAGAGATGGAGTAAAGATATCTAAAATTCAACGAGCTTTTAGTGTCGGAGCTTTTGGAATTAATAAGTACAGAAGGTTTGTTCCCACCAGGTGGAGTATTACCGCCGTTGATTCAATGCTTGGCAAAGAATTAATGAAAAAAACAAAGACACGCCCGTACATCAACGAATTTAGAATTTATTATCTGAACCAGTTTGACAACAGGTGGATTGTTTTGATGATGCCAAGTGAATGGCAATATGAGCTTATTGAGGCGTGGTACCCAAATACAACGTGGAATCCCTATGGATCATCCATATCAATGTTTAACAGTTATGAATTCTACAAGGGCAGGACGACTTATGCCGAAATAGGTGGTTGTTATTATGCTGCACGTCTTGCGGTAAACGAATTGTTAAACAAGGAGCGACGTCAGGCTGGAGCAATAATAATGCGTGAGTCACATCCTGGGTACATTATGCCAATAGGTGTATGGAATGTCCGCGAGAGTGTAAGAAGAGCATTGAAAGAACCATATCGAAAATTTGATACGTTACATGAAGCACTTGTCCATGCATCTGAAAAAATGGATATCCCACTTCAGAGATGGATTAAAAACAGTGCTATCCTCAAAAACCAGTTATATCAGAAAAGACTTGAGGATTTCTAGGGGATTTTATGAAGATCAGACAGATTGATTGTAAAACTGCGTTATCTCCATCCAGACTTCCTGGACTTGATTATTCGTTGAATCCATATAGAGGCTGCGAGCATAATTGCGCGTATTGTTATGTTCCAAATGTGTTGAGAATCAGTAGGGAAAACTGGGGAAATTTTGTTGATGTTAAAGTAAATATTCCTCTTATTCTTTCAAAAGAACTAAAAAGGAAAAAACCCGGTGTTGTTGCAATTTCAACAGTTACAGATCCATATCAATCTGTTGAAGAAAAATACAAGCTTACAATGCATTGTTTGGAACAACTTATTAGATATGATTTCCCTATCAGCATTCAGACGAAATCGCATCTAGTGTTAAGAGATATAGATCTCATATCACAGTTCTCTGATGCCGAGGTAGGAATAACTGTAACAACGCCCAATGATGATGAAAGCAAAATCTTGGAGCCATGTGCATCTTCTATATCAAACCGGTTGAATACTGTTAAAAAATTAAACGATTGCGGGATAAAGACCTTCATTTTCTTTGGTCCAATATATCCCACAATTAAGATTGATGATATACAGCATATTGTGAAGCAGTTCAGCGAGACAGGAACAACTAAACTTATTGTCGATTCTCTTCATCTGAAAGGAGGTGTCTGGAAAAACCTAAAAAGCAACCTGTCTTCACATCCTACTATCTTTGCATCATTCCAAAAAAATTTGTTTGAAAATAAAGACTACTATTCAGCCATATTCGATGAGATAGAGCGACAGTGTAAAAATTATAAGTTAAATTTTGAGAAAGCATTCTGAAACATAAGCAATATGTCTTTTTATATTGCGAATTGTTTACTTGAAATCATGTCTTACGATACAGTGTATCAAAAGGATAAAAAAGACTGTGTTTTCAGTAAAAAAATTATTGAGCAACTGAACAGTATAGTTCCTAATGGTGTGTCTGATAAAGAGGTGGATAGAGTTACATATTCAAAGGATTACTGGCCTATTACGTTGCGGTGGCTGTTAGATGGGAAACTTCCAGCACTCCCTGATTGTATTGTCTGGCCTGAAAATGCCCAGCAGGTGACTGAGATATTAAGACTTGCAAACAGAGAAAAAATACCTATTGTTCCATTTGGGGAAGGGTCTGGTGTTGTCGGCGGTGCCATACCGATCAGGGGCGGTATTGTTGTTGATATGAAAAAAATGGATAGTGTGGTAGAGATAGATGATTTGGGTTTGATGGTTACGGTTCAGCCCGGTATAAATGGTATGAATCTTGAGCGATATTTGAACCGGAAGGGTTATACAATGGGTCATATCCCCCAATCTATTTATTGTTCTAGCCTTGGAGGATGGCTTGCATGTCGTGCTGCAGGGCAGTTTTCAACAAAGTACGGTAAGATTGAGGATATGGTTGTGGCATTGGAGGCGGTCTTGCCAGATGGTACTATTATAAAATCCAAACCTGTTCCTAGATCCTCTACTGGGCCACAGGTAGAGCAACTCTTTTTGGGTTCTGAGGGTAGATTTGGGATAATTACAGAGGCTACGCTTAAGATATGGCCTTATCCCGAGGAACGATCAATGCTTTCATTTGCTTTTGATGATGTTTATCATGCATTAGAGGCAGTAAGAAAAATAATGAGAAAAAATGTATATCCTGCAGTGGTACGTATTTATGATATGAATGAAACACTTCGGCATTTCTATGAGACAAAAGGTGCTAAGGATAAATGTATGTTGATTTTATTAATGGAGGGAGATAAGAAATTAGTAAAACTGGAAAATGAAATATCTGAGATGACATGCAAGGGTGAAGGAGGAGTAGCATGTGGAGATGAACCTGTACATCATTGGCTTGAAACTCGATTTAACGTGAAGGAGTCATCAGAATTCACACCACGCGGCTTCATTTTTGATACTGTTGAGGTGTCAGTTGGATGGAAAAATGCACCGAATCTTTACAAAACCGTCATTGAAGCAATGAGAAAGGTTGGGGGGGTAGTTGTTGCTTCTGGACATGCCTCTCACTTTTACCCTCAAGGAGTATGCTTCTACTTTACATTTGGGGGAATTCCACCAAAAGATGCTGCTCCATTTACATTCTATGAGTCAGTGTGGGATGCCATAATGAAGTCATGTCTGGAAGAGCAAGGATCAATAAGCCATCATCATGGTATTGGTCTCATACGGGCAAAGTGGCTAGAAAAGGAGATTGGTGAGCGGATGCAAATGTTAAAAAAAATAAAAAGCGCCATCGATCCGCACAATATCATGAATCCAGGAAAGATGGTGGTTGAGCGTGAAGAAAATTAAGAAATATGCATGGGTTATGGATGCATTTTCCCAAACGCCTTTTTCAACAAAAGCACGAGCTATGAAGCATTTTTTAACTGGGAAAAAAAGTTATTTACCGAAAAAAAAGACGCATGCTGATATGGAATCCGTGATAAAATGCGCTCTTTGTCCAAACATGTGCAGATTTGACTGTCCCGTATTAGAAGCGGAGAAAAATGAGGCCACCTCACCATCAGGAAAAATGCGCATCGCCTACCTTATTGAAACGGATAGGTTGGATGGAACAGATGCTTTTGAATTAATGTATAAGTGTGCAGGATGTGATGCATGTATACAGTGGTGCCCATTCGATTTTTCAGTTAGCGACATCCTAAAGGGTGTACGCGCCGATATTGTCGCCGATAATAGAACTCCAGAAGATATCGTCAAAATTAAAGAACATCTGGAAAAAAATCACACAATGGACAAAATAAATATCGATGTTAAAGGGAGTGAAAAAGGAGATATTCTCTATTTTATGGGATGTACAATCCTCTCAGAAAAAGGAGAGATTGCAGAGGCGATGATTGATATTTTTAATACGGTTGGAGAAAAGTATGCTACCATCAGGGATGAATGGTGTTGTGGAGCACCACTTATCAATCTTGGTTTTACCGAGGTTTTTAAACACTTTGCGGAGCATAATGTAGAGAAAATTAAAGAGAGTGGATGCAAAACTGTGGTATGTAGTTGTCCAACATGTGCCTATATGCTCAGACAAGTGTACTCTCAAATGGACTTTGAAATTAAAGCGCAGGTATTGCATTCATCCGAATATCTTTTAAGTCTGATGAAAGACAAAAAAATAAGATTTGATCATCTTGAAAAGGAATGTGTCTATCACGATCCATGTACTCTCGTCAGAAAGCTTGGTATAGAAGAAGAGCCACGAAAAGTATTGGAAAATATTCCTGGAATGATAGTGAAGGAACCATACTTTAACAGAAAGGACACAAAATGCTGTGGTAGGGGTGGTTCATTGGGGAGTACAAATCCCGATATTGCAGAAAAAATAGCGCAGAAAAGAGTAGCAGAGTTAAGAAAAGAGGCAGAATGCATTGTAACTGCATGTCCAACTTGCGCCTTGGCTTTTGAGGGGTGTGAGGTTTACGATATATCTGAAATTTTCATAAAGAGTTTGGAGAAAAAGAATGAGTGATGGGGGGATTTTGAGAAAAGTTGATAAAGTTATACGAAAAAAAAGATTTGAAAATATTGATGTTAAAGTAGAAGATAGTGTAGTTTACTTGAATGGGAAAGTAAGTTCATGGGATGATTTTGTAGAGATAGGATCTTTAATCGGAGCGATCAAGAATATTAGAGGCGTGGTCAACAGACTTGAATATCCTGGTGAGATAAGGAGAGAAAGAAAGAAGGGAAATAGGGAAAAAAGTGGGGAGGCCGATGTTGTAATTATTGGGGGAGGTGTTACTGGTTGCTCCATTGCACGAGAGCTGTCAAAATATAAGGTGAAGGTAATTCTTGTTGAGAAAGAAGATGATGTTGCCTGCGGAGCTACGAAGGCCAATAATGCCATGGTTCATTCGGGCATTGGGGAAAAAGTGGGTACACTAAAACAAAAGCTCTGTGTCAAAGGACACTTTATGTATGGGGAACTTGCAAAGGAGCTGAATGTTCCATTCAAAAGATGTGGAATGTTGATTATTCTCACCAAAGATTCTCTTTCAAAGCTAAAAATTCCTCAATTTCTTGCCAATTTTATCGCGAAGAGGATTATACCTTTTATTGTCGTTCGGCGTGGTAAAAAGATAGGTATACCGATTAAGCTGGTGGATCGAGAAGAGCTGATGGAGAAGGAGCGATATGTAACTGAAAGGGCGTTAGCTGCTGTTTCATCTCCCTCTTATGGTGTTATATGCCCGTATTTTTTTACCATTGCACTTGCGGAGAATGCAACAGATAACGGCGTAGAGTTCATGCTTGACACGGAGGTTGTGGATGTTACAGTTGAAAATGATGGCGTGAAGTCAGTGGTGACAACAAAGGGAACTATAGACACACGCTTTGTTATAAATGCTGCTGGTTTATATGCTGATGAAGTTGCGGAGATGGCAGGAGCAAGGGAGTACACAATTCATCCCAAAAAGGGTGCTACTTTGCTTTTTGATAAGGAATTGGGAAATTACATAAATCGCTCCATGTCTCTTCTTCGATTTCCAAGGGCAGAGCATTACAAAGGAGGTGGAATAATGGTTACTGTCGATAGTAACATTCAGTGGGGGCCAACTATAGCGGAATGTCCGGAGAAAGAAGACACATCTGTTACTGCAGAAGACATCGAGAAGATATTTGAGTCTTATACTCCGCTTTTACCAGATTTTCCAAAGAAATCAGTCATTACCTATTTTGCAGGGATAAGAGCATCTACTTTCACAGAAGATTTTTTTATAGAAGCGTCAAAAAAAGTTAAAGGTTTCATTCATGTGGCAGGTATACAGTCTCCTGGTCTTGCTGCTGCTCCTGCTGTTGCGGACATGGTCGTTGATATTTTAAAAAATGAAGGATTGACGTTGAAACAAAGGGAGAGTTTCAATCCCTATCGTGATAAAACAACTATTTTTAGAGATCTAGACATCAAGGAGAAAAAGAGACTGATTGAGAAAAACCCGCGATATGGAAAGATTATGTGTAGATGCGAGCAGGTTACCGAGGGCGAAATAGTAGATGCAATTCACTCCAAATTACCTGCATTGAGTGTAGACGCCATAAAGAGAAGAACGAGGGCAGGAATGGGAAGATGTCAGGGTGGTTTCTGTCTTCCTCATGTTGTTGAAATACTTTCGAGAGAAACAGGAATTCCAATAGAAAAAATACAAAAAAATGGAAAAGGATCAAACTTGTTTGTGGGGAAAGCAAAATGCTTACTGGGTGACAAACATGATGGAAACTGATGTTACCGTGATAGGGGGCGGACCAGCAGGCTTGGCCGCTGCTTTAAAAGCGTCAGAGAATGCACAGGTGATTTTGCTGGAGCGAGGCAGAGAGCTTGGTGGTATACTCCCACAATGCATTCATCAGGGATTTGGCAATTTTGTTTTCAAAAAAATGTTGACTGGCCCAGAATTCTCGCAGTATTTTATAGATAAAGTAAGGCAATCAGATATCGTTGTTAAGACTGAAACAACCGTGCTTGAAATTGATAAAAATAAGAGAATTATCGCGACAAATTCTGCGGAGGGTATACTGGAAATACAGACAAAGGCAATTGTCTTATCAATGGGTTGCAGAGAACGGACACGATCTCAAATTTTGGTTCCAGGTACACGCCCAGCTGGTGTTTATACTGCAGGTACTTCGCAGCGTCTCATAAACATTGATGGTATAATGCCAGGAAAGAAATTTGTGATACTTGGTTCTGGAGATGTCGGCTTGATAATGGCAAGACGCTTTATTCTGGAAGGGGGGGAGGTTGAGGGAGTATATGAAATTATGCCGCAACCTGGTGGACTTACAAGGAACATTGTTCAGTGTCTTGATGATTATAACATTCCCCTTTTTTTATCTCATACTGTGACTGATATCGTGGGTAGAAAGCGGGTTGAAGGTGTAACTGTTGCAAAGGTAGATGAGTCGATGAAACCCTTGGTTGGAACTGAACGGTTCATTCCCTGTGACTGTCTTGTTCTGGCGGTTGGTCTCATACCAGAAAACGAGTTATCAAAACAGATTGGCTTGGACATGGATGGTAGAACGGATGGGCCAGTTGTTGATGAGCGGATGGAGACATCTGTATCAGGGATATTTGCGTGCGGAAATGTAGTACATGTACATGATCTGGTTGATGATGTAGCTGTTGTGGCAGAGATAGCTGGTGAACACGCTGCAAAATACGTACGAGAAAATCTGGAAAGAAGGGGTAAGATACGAACAGTTGCAGGAGAAAACGTGGGATATGTTGTCCCTCAGTTTTTAAGAGGAAAAGAGCTTGATTCTGTTACTTTGTATTTCAGGGTGCTAAGTGAGAAAAGAGGTGCCACTGTCATCATTTCTTGTGGAGAAAAAACTATTTTCGAAAGGAAGGAGAAAATCGTGAAACCACCTGAGATGGTAAAGGTTATATTGTCGAGAGAGGTGCTTAATGCACTTGTGCAAAACGAGCTTAGGGTTGATGTGAGGGGCGGAAAATGAGTGAAAGTATGACATGTATATGCTGTCCACTTGGATGTCGTATTCACATAGAAAAAAAGGGGGAAAAAACGCAGATTACAGGCCATAGATGTAAGAAAGGAGAGGAATATGCACTGCAGGAAATCAGAGATCCACGGAGAATACTTACAACAACAGTGCCAATAGACAATGGAATGTTATGTCTGCTACCTGTAAAAAGTAATAAGGAAATTCCTAAAAATCTGGTGAAAGCATGTGTTATTGAGCTATCTAAGATTAGTGTAAATGCCCCAATTAAATGTGGAGATTTAGTTTGCAAAAATATTTTGGGAACTGAGGTTGATATTATTGCCTCTCGTGATATGGAGGAGAGATGAAGAAATATATTATGGCGATAGATGGGGGTACTACAGGCATACGTGCAATTATCTTTAATCATGAGGGTAATATTGTTTCCCGGGGGTATACAGAGCTGTCTCAGGTTTTTCCACGTCCTGGCTGGTGCGAACAGAGTGGAGAAGATGTATGGAAGAAATGTAAGGAAGTGATGAAAACATCTCTCAAGAATGGAAAAATAAATGCTAACGAGATAGAATCAATTGGTATCGCAACTCAACGTTCGACTAATCTTTTGTGGGATAGACAAACAGGAAAACCGGTTTACAATGCAATCACTTGGCAGGACTCTAGAGCAGCAGAACTGTGTAAAGAAATGGACAGAAAAATAAAGATGAGGGCTATTAGGGGACTTGGAAAAGCTACAAAAAATCTGTCGGAAGTATGGGATGGAATAAGAAGAACCACTTCTGGAGCAAGACTTATTACAACCTCTGATCTTTCATTTACTCCTGCTTCTTCACTTGCACATACACGTTGGATTTTAGATAACATTGACAAAGCAAGAGAAAAAGCGCGAAAGGGAGATCTTGTATGTGGAACGATGGATACGTGGCTCATATGGAATTTAACTAACGGCAAAACATACGCTACAGATTTTTCAAATGCAAGTGCAACTGGGATGTTTGATCCCTTTACATTGAGGTGGAGCGATTTAGTTCTTGATCTGTTTGATATCTCTGAAGATATTCTCCCTGAGGTGAGGGAGACCAGCGGTGATTTTGGAATTGTTGATAGAAGTATTATTGGGGTAGAAATACCAATACAAAGTGCTGTTGCAGATCAGCAGTCAGCATTGTTTGCAGAGGGGTGTTTTAATCCCGGAGATGTAAAATGCACACATGGCACGGGAAGTTTCATCGATATGAATGTAGGACACAGACCACCAGCATCTCTCCACAAACTGCTCCCTCTTATTGCATGGAAACTAGATGGAAAGGTAACCTACATGCTTGAGGGAATGATCAATACAACTGGTTCATCTATCAAATGGCTCAGAGATAATTTAGCCATCATAAAAAACGTAGAGGAATCCGAAAAGATGGCCAAGGCTGTTGAGGATACATGCGGTGTATACTTTGTACCTGCGTTTACTGGTTTATCGTCTCCATACTGGGATCCTCATGCATGTGGTATTGTTGTTGGATTAAGCAGGAAAACGATGAAGGAACACATAGTGAGATCAGCATTGGAGGGTATTGTCTATCGCTGCAAGGATGTCCTAATCGCAATGAACATTGACTCGGGCTTAAACATCTCGTCATTAAAAGTAGATGGAGGGGCATCGAGAAATAACTTTTTGCTACAATTTATGGCGGATATGTTGAATGTTGAAGTTGAGCGATCAAAGATTCTGGAAGGGACAGCACTGGGTGCTGCATATCTTGCTGGTCTGGCCTCTGGTTACTGGGAATCAAAAGACGAGATAATCAAAAGAAGAAAAGTTGACAGAATTTTTGAACCATGCATGGATGAGAAAAAAAGACGCAGATTATACGAGGGATGGAAGGAAGCTATAGAGCGTTCCTTTGGGTGGGGACATCATTCTTTATAATTAGCGATGAAGCAACCCTGGAAATATTTAAATACCATCTTGTATATTAAAATAAGATCAAGGGGAGGTAATATGAATAAAAATATAGCATTAGTAAGTATCATATCAGCAATTATACTTGTTTTAGCAGGTTTGGCACCAGTTGTTGGTTCAAAGGATGTCGAAACCCAAAAAAGAATTGTTGTAGAAATGAACAGTTATGCACATGGTAGTATGGAGAAGGTTTTAACAGAATTAAGTTACGATGAGGCACTAGAGCTAAAAGAGTGTTTAATTAATTTAAATGATGCAATAGAACAGAAAGATGAACAGGCGATTTTAGAATATGAAACCATACTAAATGAAAAGGGAATACTTGGTGAAAAACCTCAAAAGATTTGCTATGATCCCAAATCTCAAGAATTCTATCCGGGGATTAAGGATTCGCCCATTTTTTCTAGATTTAAAAATTCACTTACTCAAACAACTGCAGGAGATATTTCAAATGCTCTCTGCTATTTCCATGCCGCAGGTGAGGGTATGATGATTTTTACTATCGGTGTTCTGCTTATGGTTCCTATTATGCTGATTATTGCTCAGGCTCCAGAGCTTCTTGGGTTAGTGATGATTATCTGCGTGGCTATAATGCTTGCAACTCACGTTGTCCCATTTAGGATTGGTCTTCCAATTGGCATATTAACCATGAGCGGTGGTAGTGTATCTGCCATTGGTTTATCTGGTGTCCAGCGCATGGACGTATCCGTAAATTCCTCTGCGCAGATTACCATTGGGGGATTTAGTGGAATTACTATTAATATTCCGGGCATGGAAGGCTCCGAAGGCTTTTTGTTTGTGTCTGGTTTCTCCTTGATTGCACAAGGGAAGGCTGAGTAAAGCAATATTCGATTATAACATGTTTTTTCATCTTTATCTGTCGCATAATTTTAAGTATATGGAGTGTGTTACCGAAAAAATCATTGTAATATAGTTGTAGAAAATAATAGAGTGATGTTATGGCAAAAGCACGATCAAGAACAGTAGCACGGAAGATGAAAGATAAGTGGAAAGCAAAGACCTGGTATAATATTCTGGCACCACCATCATTCGATAATGTTACTATAGCTGACACTTTGGCAGATAAACCTGCTAATTTGATAAATAGGGTGACAGAAGTTTCTCTCCAAGATTTGACGAATGATTTCAGGAAATCTCACATAAAACTTTACTTCAAAATACATAATGTGGAAGAGACAAATGCACATACACAGTTTGTTGGTCATACGCTCACATCAGATTATCTTAGAAGAATGATTAGGAGAAAAAGATCAAAAATTGATGGAGTATATGATGCTACTACGCGAGATGGTGCAACTATTAGGGTAAAACCCTTTGCCACAACTGATAAACGTATACAAAATTCTCAGAGAAAAATAGTCCGTGAAACCATGAAAAAGACTATTCTCGATCGGGCAAAGGTTAGTACGCTGTCTGAATTTGTGAAATGCATCATAGATGGAAAAATAGGTAGTGACATCTACAAAAATTGTAAGAAATTATATCCCGTAAAGAGGGTTGAGGTATACAAGACGCAGGTTCTTTCACCTCCAACGATTGAAATAGAAGAAGAAAAACCTGCGATAGTGGAACAGCCTGAGGCTAAAGAAACAGAGGAAAAAGGAAAGGAAGCTCCAAAGAAGGAAGAGAAAAAATCAGAGGAGAAAACTGAACCCGTGGAAGAAATACTTAAGGAAGGAGAGAAATCGCCGGAGGAGCTTCCACAAAAAGAAGAACAGCCAGTTGAACCAGAAGAAGAGATTAAAGAAACAGCACCAGAAGAACCGGTTGAACCAGAAGAAGAACCCAAAGAAGAAAAACCAGAAGAACTAGAAAGCCCAGTTGAACCAGAAGAAGAGATTAAAGAAACAGCACCAGAAGAACCAGAGAAGAAACTTGAGGACGAAGACAAAGTAAAAAAACAGGATAAAAAAACTACAAAAAAGACAACTGCAAAGAAGACCAAAAAAGCAACAGAATAGATCAACTGCTCAAACTGCCCATTTTTCAAACAATCTTTTTATATTTTTAAATTCATACTATAATGCGATTGTATGAATAAATTCAAGATTATTGCTGCCATATTTGCTGCAATTCTTTTCTTTAATGTTGCTTTATCTTGTACAACTAAAGGGTGTAAGGATATAGTTGCCTGTGGCGATTCGACTGCAGGGGATTACAATCTTCTTTTGAAAGTCAGAGATCCAAGTAGGCCAGGTCTCCAGGTGTTATGTATTGTTCCAAAAGGATATGGATATACATATCATCATCCGTGGACTGGGAAACCCATGGTTTTTGAAACAAAGCATAAATTC
>JAUWOO010000079.1 GCA_030612095.1 Thermoplasmatota archaeon
ACCTTGTCGACTTCAAGTATCTCTTTCAACCAAGCATCAACCTGATGAGAAGTTGGGCCGCTAGGTTTATCGAGGTTGATCATACTACAACTGAGTAATTCTTTTACACTGCGTTCATTTGGTGATTTTCCATAATTTGGATTAGTTTTAGCCTGGACTTTGATAAGGCGTTTACGTTTCTTATCGGAAGGTAAAACATGCTTTTTATCTGCCATTTCAATTCAACAGAATAAAAACCACATATAAAAAGTATTTATCTCTTGATTTTTTGAGTGATAAGGTTTACTATCTCATTGGGTGTCTTATCTGCGGAATCAATAACCAGGTCATATATGGAGGTATCTTTAAGATCAATGTTGTAATAATTTTTATAACGCAAAGCCTCGCTTTTCTCCCTATTCAACATCTCTTGTTTTCTTTTCTCTACATCACCGCTCTCACGGTTTACAATGCGCCTGGCTCTTGTTTCTATATCTGCATCCAATATCACTTTCAGGGCAGATATGTTATTTCGATATGCAATCCATCCAGCAATTCTCCCCTCAACAATGACATTTCCATCCCGCAGGATTTCTAGCTGATAATCATCCAGCTCTTTATCAACCTCTTTGTGCGTTTCACAATAACTGCCAAATTCGTCTAGAGGCATGTTATATTTCTTCGCAGTCTTTCGAAAAAGATCTCCAGAATAAACATATTTCAATCCAATTTTTTCACTCAAAAGCCTCCCGACAGTACTTTTGCCGCTGCCTGGAGTTCCACTTATCGTGATTGTTATCATGAATCCAATTATTTCAAAGAAGGCATTATTTTTCCTTTAGTCTCCTTCCACCAGTCTGACCAGCTAATCCATTTTAGTCCCTGTCTTATTATTTGCCCTACTACCATGGAAAACATCATGTAGATCCACAGCCATGCTTGCATTAGGAAAGGTTTATAATAAAGTAACACCCCGTTTGCCCAGGGAGCCGTAAAGTAATAGTAAGACAAATCTCCAAGAAAATATCTAAGCCACATAAATATTGGTACAATGAATATAAACAGAAAGATCATGGGTTTCATCATTCCACTCTGTGCTTCCGTCTGTTTTTTCATGATCTCGGGTTGCATCTTCATAAGCTTGTTCACTCTGTTTGTGTTACCTTCCTTACGTGCAGCTGTTACTTCCTTTTGGAATGCCCTAGACATTTCTTGCATCTCGCCCATTTTTTTCCAATCTGCAAAAAGATTATTGAAAAATGAAGAGAGCGAGACGACTAATACGCCAGCAAGAATTATAGTTAGAACAGGACAACTACCTTCAAATCCGATTAAAGGATAGAATACAGAATCAAGAGTTACAGCAATTAATGCACTTATGTTCGGGTCGGCAAAAATAAACATCATTACGAACATAACTAGCATCATCGTCAGAAGTTGACTTCCCTGTGCTGCTGCTTTGTCATCCATTCTTCTCATTTTATCCTCTTACTCCAATACTGGTGCTGCATCCTTTACCGCATCCTCTATAGCATTATCGTGGTTAAATACTATCTTGACTGTTGCACCTGAAAGTGTTGCATATGCCATGGCAGCTGCTCTATTCATCTGTTGATGTTCCGCAATTTTTTCTTTGGAGTCAGGATCCCTATTACGGGTTATATCTTTTGATCTTCTGTTGCAGATTTCTTCAGGATCTGCTTCAACTACGACGATTGCAGTAGGATTAAGTTTTTTGATTACCCATTTGGGTAGTCCAGGCATGTAACCCTTGGGGGTTTTTACCGTGCAATGCGTGTCAACGATGACGTTATCCATCTTTGCAACTTTTTCCGCTGTTTTTATCTGAAGTTCTTTTTGTTGCTCTAATGTTAGTTTTCTCATCTCGTCTCTATCTTTTACTAGATTCATCTCTATTGCTATGTCTGCCATGACTGTTCCAAAGGTGACAAACTGTATATCTATTCCTTCTGCAGCCTCTTTCATAACTGTGGTTTTTCCAACGCCAGGTATGCCGGTAACTACAACAACTCCCATTATACCCTCACCTACGTTCTTTATTCATTACCAAAGAATCCTCTCAGTACTGGATGCATTTCCATTGCCTGTTCCTTGGCAATATCTTCATACATACGGATCATTATACCAACAGTAAGAAGCACTCCTGTACCACTGGCATTACCTACGGTTCCTATTAAATCCGCGCCTCCTGCAAGTGCACCTACAGCGGCACCACCTATTACTGTTACAACTGGTATATATCTTTCCAATACCTTTTTGAGAACACGCGGGTCCCTTCTAAATCCGGGTATTTGCATGCCAGAGCCTTGGATTTGTTTTGCCACGTCCGCTGGCCCCATATTTGTTGTTTCAATCCAGAATTTTGCAAAAAGTATAGATCCAAAGATCATTGCCGTTAGATAAATTATGATTTTAATGGCAAATTGCCACGCGGCATGTCCACCATATCCCCCGCTCATTAGTGGCATAAGCCAACTGTTAATCCCGCCTGGGCTGGAGAGATACCATGCTCCACCAGCTAACGGTTGGGTGCTGATTGCCATATCGTACTTACCGAGCCACCATTGGTTGCCTAATAATGGCAATTTAGAGTTATATAAAAGCATTGCAAACATGTTTATATTTGCAAGAAGGGCAGCCATAAGAATGACGGGGATGTTTGATGCATAGATAAGTCTGATGGGGTATCTTCCACGTGCGCCTCTAACCTTGCCATGGGCAAGAGGTAGTTCTATACGGGAGGATTCTGCATAGACGACAATGAAGAATATAACTATTGTACCAATCAACGGTACTATGGCATTCTGATAACCAATGCTTGGAGCCCCTATAAACATCGCTTGATATCCCCAACTCATCATATCTCCAAGTGACATGCTTGTGGCCATGTAATACGTACCAGGTATGACACCAGCTGGAGGGTTAGACAGGCTTATTACACCACCTTGCACAGGCAACCAGTTAAACAACCCAGTAAATATTGCTTGTGATACACCTGCAGCAATGAACAAGGATATACCAGAACCAATACCCCATTTTGAGATTAGTTCGTCCATGAGAAATACGAGCAATGCTCCTATAATAAGTTGAAGAACGATGATGAGATTAGCCATTTCAGGGCCTACCATTCCTACCATTCCTCCACTGGGCTGTAAATATCCGAATATCTGTGGTACGGCTTCCACAACGATCATTACGATAACAAGTACTTTCTGAGTTCCCTGGTAAATTGCTTTATCTTCTTTCTTGGTAAGATCAAGATTTATAATTTTAGCGCCAACAAACAACTGTAAAATAATGGATGCAGTAACAATTGGACCAATACCCAGATGCATGATCGATCCAGAGGCTCCTGCCATAATGAAACGATATTGTTCAAATAAATCAATCACATCACCTTTAAGCCCAAAAATCATGACATTTGTTAAAATGAAATAGATTACCAGACACAGAATCGTCCAGAAGATCTTCGTTCTAAAATTTACATGTCCTTCCGGCTTGCTAACAGCGGGCCATCTCTCTATGACCGGTTTCAACTTGTATAAGAGACTTTTCTTTTCTTCTGCCATTGTCCACCCAATCAATCTATTCTGGTATTATTACTTCACCGTCTTTTTCTTTAATTTTTTCTACGGCCTTTTCTGATGCGTTGTTAACCTTAATTTTTAAATTGCCGTTTATCTTTCCACCGCCAAGTAATTTATCAAAACCCTCTTTGGTGAGATCTATGTTTTTCTTGCCTGGGAATTTTTCTTCCAGTTGACCAACATTTATGGTTTTATCTCTCCTTATAATGCTCTGAGGCCTTTTGAAACCATGTCGCCCAAAATGATCTGGCATGTTCTTCAGCATATACATGATTCTATGTTTACGTAATCCGGCGTTTCCTCTACCGCCTCTTAGCCCGGCTCCTCTACCGCCTTTTTTACCTCTGCCATGGGTCATTGATCCTCTGAACTTCTTTGTTTTTTTACGCGTCAATTTAATCACTTTCCGAGTTTTTCTTTTAACTGTAGGTCGAAAGCAGATAACATAACATATTATTATACTTTCGTATGGTTTATAAGGGGTTATTCTCTTTTATAAGCCAAGGTTGATACAACCTACGTTTCTCATTACAAATACAGTTTTGTTGATTTTCTCCGCTGTTTTCTTTACATCTTGTAGGTTATAATTTCCAAGATCGTTGATACGTTTCTTGTCATCCAGGATTCATTCTTCATTTTTAAAAGCAACTGTTTTGAAAACTATTTCTTTTTAGTCAATAAATATTTCCTACTTTTATCAAAATCTATAAAGAGATCTGCAACTTCTCTTAGCCTGTGGGATGTGGTCCTACCAAAGGCTAACACCTCTGTTCTGCATCCTAAACTCTTGGCATGTTCTAACAAATCAGAAAAATCTCCGTCTCCACTTATTAGTACAATTGTATCTAGTTTAGGTGCCAGTCTCATTACATCCATTGCGATTCCTACGTCCCAATCTCCCTTTTTAGCTCCTCCATAGAAAACTTGAAGATCCTTTGATCTTATTTCAAAACCCATTTCTTCTAAAGCATCATAAAATGTGTTCTCATCTTTAACATCGGCCTTTATGACATATGCTATAGCTCTAATGAGTTTTCTACCTGATACAGCCTCTCTTAATATCGTTCTGAAATTAGCTTTACTGTTATAAAGATGCTTTGCAGAATAGTACATATTCTGTACATCTACAAATACACCAATCCTTTGGTCCTTATGTCCTGATTTTGTCATATTTTCAACTCTGTGTATTTAATTCCATATAAAAGAATCCTGTTAATTAGTATTTTGCCAATTCTTTCGCTTTTCTGGACGACTAGATAAATCATATGCCTGTGACAATTCTCAAAAGTGTCACATCATAGTTTACAATCTTTTTTTCATGGAACTCATACATCCATTTTATCGGAAAAACATAGTCTTTTGAATAGTTTACTGTGCCACCTAAGGATGAAATCAACTTGATTATAAAAGGAATCGTTTTTGCTAGATGGATAGAATACACTATCGGGGCAATTTCAAATCCCTTCTCAATAAATTTCCTGTCTGCCTTTTGATTACTTTTTTGAGCACCAAATGGTGGATTCATGATGACAGTGTCGCATTTGATTTCAAAGTCTCTCACATCTTGAACTAGAAATGTTATTTCAAGATTGTTTTTTTCCGCATGCTTTCTAGCAATCCTTACAGCCTCCTCGTCAATATCTATACCAATGACTTTTTCAGCTCCTGTTAGGGCTGCCCCCGTTGAAAAGATTCCTGTACCACATCCCAAGTCAATAACTGTTTTATTTTCTATATCTCCAAATTGATGTGCGGTAAAAATAATATCTGCTGCTATGCCGGCTGGAGTCAGATACTGTTCAAAGTGGGGAACCGGTTTTTCAAACGATGGAACCTTTTGCAGCAGTATCTCCAATTCTTTTTTTTTCATGCTTGATCAAAAATTGATTTTTCCTTAATAATACTTCTTTATCGGGGCAATAATCTATTATTTACTCTTGCAGGATCTGATTATTTTTTCCAGATTTGAGCGTAAAATAAAAAGCCGTTCCCTTTCCCCTTCCTGGGCTTTCTACCCGTATCTTACCGCCATGTTTCTCAACAATGCGTTTGCAGATGGCAAGACCAAGCCCACTCGAATCAAGATCGTGTCTTGAAATATCGGCTATGTAGAATTCATCAAAGACGTGACTAAGCCGCTCCTGCTTTATACCCATGCCTGTATCCTTTACGGATATAGTGACAAAATCCCCCTCTTCTTTCGCATCAATTGTAATTTCACCTCCGCTGTCCGGTGTGTATTTGATGGAGTTTGTAATAAGATTATTGAGGAGCTCCCCAAGTCTTAATCTATCAGCCTTAACAAAGATTTTTTCACCTATCTTGTTCTCTATGCTGATATTGTTTTCATCAAGGAGGACTTGGCTATTTTCGATAATGTTGTTTACCTCTGATAGAAGATTTGTATCTTCGGCGACTATTTCTATTTTAGTTGAATTGAGCCTCGCAAGATCAACGGTTTTATCGACTAGATCCTTTATGAAATAGACATTTCGATTGATCACCTCCATTAAATCCCTAGATTTAACATCTTTTAATTGCTCATTAACAATTGGCATTAAGATCATGATAGGGGTTAACGGTGTTTTTAAATCATGACTAAGCTGATTTATGAACTCGTCCTTCTGCTTAACAAGTTTTTCGATTTCGGAGGTTCTTTCTTGGATTTTCCTTTCAAGACCTCTATTGACCGTAAAAAGTAATTCATGAGCATCCTTCAGCTCGTTTAAAGCCATGCGCTTACTAGTAATATCACTTATAATTAGCTGTGAACCTATTATTTTTCCATTCCTTTTAAGCAAGCCAATATGCCCTTCTGCCCATCCAGATATTTCGTCTTTACGTTTAAACTGAAATTCGAGTGTCGGGGGTGTTTTCCCCATTTTAAGAGAGTCCAATACTTCCAAATACTTTGGCATATCTCCTTCCTGCAAGGGTCCCACTTCTGAGAGATGTCTACCAATATATTCATCCCTCGGGAGTTCAATCATTTTCAATGCAGCAGTATTGCAAGATGTGATTAAACCCTCTAAGTTCACAGTTATTACAGCATCAGGGCCCATTTCAACCAAATTTCTATATTTTTCTTCAGAATTTCTCAACTTCTCCTCAGTCTGCTTACGTTCGGTGATGTCGCGGACAACAGCCTGAAGCATTGCCTTACCTTCGATTTCAATACGATTGAGACCTACCTCTGCATCGAATAAAGTTCCATCAAGTTTTTTATGTTTCCATTCAAAAAATTGAGGTTCACCAGCAAAGGCTGCATTAATTCTTTCCAGTGCCTTCCCCTTTGAATCGCGTCCGTCCGGTTGATGTGGTGGAGAAAATTCATAAGGTTTTCGTTGAAGAATATCCTCTCGGTTACATCCAAACATCTCCCCTGTTTTCGGATTGCATTCAATAAACGTATCTTCGTTCATGAGGAATATTGCATCATTGGCGTTCTCAAAGATTGATCGGAACTTTACCTCGGAGCTGAAGACACGATCATTTATTTTCGTCCATTCGGTGATGTCCTGCAAGCTTTCTATCGCGCCTATTGTTACTCCATTAACGTTTCTCAATGGCGCTGCGGTAAAGAAAAACCACTTTCCATCATCGCCCAGATGAGGGAAAAAACCTTCACCTTCATAAGCACCTTCGGCAAGAGCTGATGTGTGATATTTATTGGAGTGATAGGTAACAATATCATTCTCTGATTTATTATCTACCAAAAGATCTGCAAGGATTGGACGTTCATTTGAATAAAATGCTTTCCATTGTTTTTTAGTCCCGACCATCTCCTCTGCAGAAAGACCTGTGATTCCTTCTAAAGCTTTGTTCCAGTGTGTAATAATGTGTTTGCTATCAATTACAAGGGTTGGTATGGGATTTTTATCGATTATTTGAGAAATCTTTTCATCCTCTTCTTCTAGTTCTTTCATCTCTCCTTGTTTTTCCGCTCCTCTCAATTCTCTCACGATGTCAGGTTCGCCATTCATTGAACCCACCATCTATAAAATGGACCATTCGATAATCTCCCACTACTTAAAATGGCAGTAGTTTTCGTGGTAATTGGAGATGTTAATCTATTGTGCATCTATTATCTCATCCAAATTCCATCGTTGATAATCCTTTCTTAATATAAAAACATTAATGAAAAAAGTTCAGAATTTTTCAGACAATCCTTTTTACAATCCAGGCAAATCTGTTTCTGCTCTTTAGCTACCAACCCACCGAATATTTCTTTACTAAATACTCAATATATTTTTTTTCCTCGTCTGATTTCGGTTCCATCGTCCTTTAGCTCCCCTAAAAGTACAATTATTGTATTCTCTCTTCATTTAAAAATATACGTCTGCCATTGTATCATGTGAAAATAACATGTTTTATTTCACTATGTTGTGATGGTTTCATCCCGTTAAAAGATTCATTATTCATGTACGGTTCTATTTTTTATCAAGAATAAATGCTATGTAAAATCAATAACGAATACTATCTTGAAATGGAAAATATTGTGGCCACTATCGAGCACAAGTTTTATTTGCTAAAATTTGTTTCAGTGCTTCCTATTATATCATATTGGGCTTGTAGATCAGCTCGGAAGATCGCCTCCTTGGCATGGAGGAGGCCTCGGGTTCAAATCCCGACAAGTCCATATTTTTGCACTGGGGTGATTTCACTCGAAACGTAGGTTTTTTGAATTTTCATTTTAGATCCAGCTAGCTAAAACATCCAAAAATGTTAATATGATAAAGAGAATATTTGGATTGGAATGGGTAAAATTTATGTCGTCGCTTACATAGTCTATTTGACAGTAATGATTTTATTGATTTATCAGTCACTGTCTTATGAAATTGAAGTCTTTTTTGGTCTTCTT
>JAUWOO010000054.1 GCA_030612095.1 Thermoplasmatota archaeon
TTTTAAGCATATCCTGCTGTTTTTTCTGACATCAGTATTTTTCACAATAACATATTTTTAAAAATTTCAAAAATTTTATATAATTGTAGTTACAAATATATATGTTGGATGGAAGAGGTGTTTTTCTGGGACGATCCAGACCGTAAACCAAACAAAACTGTAATGTATAATAGGTATCAATCAATCCCTCGATGGAAGGCTCTATTGAAAGCATCTAAAGATAAGCATTTAGATTACATAAAGAAACGCTATAATGTGTATGTGTATCGCTCATTACCATATCCTCCCAATTCTAAAAGTAAAAAGGATATCAGACCAAAATTTTTGATATAAACTGCTAAAAAGACAAGTTTTGTTTTTCATAAAAAACATCCAAAAGAATTATCAGAACTAAAATGATATTGGGTATTGCTTAGTACGGATCTCAGTTTCGACAATAATTGGTTCAATTCGGATAGTGATTACAATTTATGGAATGCAACAAAAATGATTTATCGGAGGCATCATTATGAAGACATACGAACTTATTGAACATACGGCGGATGTAGGTATAAAAGCATATGGCAAAAACATTTCAGAAGCTTTCGAAAATGCAGCTAAAGGCATGTTCGACATCATTACAGACAAATCTGAGGTAGAGGCTGTTGGAGAGTATGAAATTCATTTAGAAGCACCGGATTTGGAACAATTGTTGGTTGATTGGTTATCTGAACTATTGTTTTTAAACAGTGCAAAAAATCTGGTTTTTAGTTTTTTCAAGGTAGAACTTGACGAAAAGAACATCAGTCTTTCCGCGCATGTTTTCGGTGAAAAATATAACATATCTAAACATAAGATTGGTATGGAGATAAAAGCCGTAACATATCATATTCTAGAAGTAAGGAATAAACGTCCTTATCATGTCCAGGTTCTTTTTGATATATGATGAAAATTAATACTTTCAACCAACCTATATTTTTGTTTAAATAGTTAAGACACTGTTTCCTTTTTAAAGCAGTTGACCGGACGGTCCTCACCATTGATCAATACCACTTTTTCTTCTCTCGAAACCCCCGTCCGGCTTCTCCTCACACGGATGGAGCTGTAGGGTAAATATTATATGGGGCATTTTAATAACGATTGTTAATAATTGGTGAAAATAATGGCAGATAATAAGATTACGGAAGATATGAACATAAAAGAAGTTATTGATAAATATCCAGAGACGGTAAGTGTTTTTGCTAAATACAACATGGGTTGTATTGGTTGCATTGCCGCATCATTTGAAAAAATAAAGGATATTGCCGGTGTTCACGGTGTTGATGTAAAATCTTTTGTTAACGATCTTAATTCCGCCGTAAAAAATTAGTAATATTTCTATAAGGAGCCCTTGGTTATTACAAGCTCTCCATGTTTTATTCCTTTCAATGATTTAATGTTATCTGCAAGTTTTTGTATTTTACCAGTTTTTCCCTTCAGGACAAGAACTTCAAGGCAATTATCGCGATCGATGTGTATATGTGTTGTTGACAGTATTTCTTTGGTATGGTCATGTTGTAGATCAAGGAGCTTGTTTGTAAGGTTTCCCGTGTGGTGGTCGTATATCATTGTTAATGTGCCTATTGATTCTGCATTAGGGTTTTTGTTCTCCTCTCTTATGAGATTCTTCCGTACAAGATCCCGTATCGCCTCTGAGCGATTCGTATACCCTTCCTTTTTGATAATCTTGTCAAATTTTTTGAGAAGATCCGGTTCGATTGATACGCCAAATCTAGTTATTTTTTCCATGATAACACTCTTCACACATAATCGTGTCACGAATATAAATTTTTTGTTACCCCAAATTTTATAAATAATACTTTAATACTCCGTAACACGATTTTAAAAATCGTAATAATGCGGGGGAAAAAGTTATGAATAAAAAAGCAATAAAAACTGAAGCTAGTATTTTGCTGGCCATGTTTATTCTGATTGGAATTACTGGAATTGGAAGTGCACATTTTAATTTCTTTTTGCCTGATGAATGGTCAATGGATACTTCAACGGCAAACGAGGTAGAAATTATCTGGGGTCATCCCTATGAAGGAATTTATTTTGATGCACCAACGATAACGGAAGTTGGGGTTGTCAAACCAGATGGAACTAAAGATACGCTTTCCACAACGGCTATAACTGTGACTGGTGAAGAAGGAAGTGCAAGTGCATATAAAGTTTCATTCACACCTGACGAAACACTCGACGATAGTGGACGTGGGGATTACATTATATACGCTGACTTTGAAGCACTACATGTAGAGGACGAAGAGGTGACATGGGAAGATCATGTAAAAGCTATAGTCCACTATAAGGGAAGCACCGGTTGGGATCACAAAACAGGCCAGATCATGGAAATAGTTCCGCTGACACGCCCTTATGGATTAGAGGAGGGTTTTGTTTTTGTTGGACAAGTTTTGTATAATGGAAATCCCTTGGCTGATGCATCTGTTGAAATTGAGAAATATTATCCTGTTGGGGAGGCACTGGATCCACTTCCAGAAGAACCGATGATAACAAGGGAAACCAAGACTGATGCAAATGGTGTATTTTCTTTCACACTTGATGAACCTGGCATATGGGTAACCGCAGCAACTAATACAGTAAATGAAGTAGACATAAGAGGTATACTCCAAATATATGTTGAAGAAACATTCCCGGAGGGAAAAACAGACACTTCAGCGATAGATGCATTAAGTTCACAACTGGCAACGTTATCAGATAAAGTAGCAGATTTGGAGGAACAGACTTCCACTGTTGGGGATAACATGTATGCCTTAGTAGCTTTAGTAATTGCAATAATTGCAGTATTAATTGCATTAGCGGGCATTGCCAAAGGTAGTAAAAAGAAATAACAGAAAGTAGATGGAAAAATAGTTCATGTCAAGAGCAAACAGCGATATAAATCGCCCACTTTTGACTTTCCAAAGATGAGAAAAGGCCGCATTTGCCTGGGGGAGAAAGATTAATGGTACATATAGCAGATGGAATTCTTGCACCAGAAATATGGATTTCTGGTTTTATACTAACGGGTGTTTTATTAATATACACTTTATCAAAGATAAAGATTGAAGATGTTCCAAAAATATCATTAGTCGCCTCAGCTGTTTTTGTCTCGTCTCTACTTTATGTTCCTCTAGGTCCGTCAAGCGTACATCTCTTATTTGTAGGACTTGCAGGAATATTGCTCGGTCTGGGTGCGTTTCCCGCTGTTTTTCTTGCGGTTGTTTTGCAGGCATTTCTCTTCCAGCACGGGGGAGTAACAACCATAGGGATTAACTCTCTTACAATGGGGTTGCCAGCACTTATCTCCTATGGTATTTTTGTAGTTGTGATAAAAAAATTATCGTGGAAAAAGAGGTTCGTATTCGGGGGAAGTTTAGCCGGAGGTATTGCAATACTTCTTGCAGTATTACTTACGTCTACTGTTCTTGTGGTGACCGGGAAAGAATTCATTGGTTTAGTGGTATTACTTGTAGCATCTCATATTCCTGTCATCGTTATTGAGACTGTCTTGGTTGGAGGGATAACGGAGTTTTTACAAAAGGTAAAACCTGAAATGTTAGTCGAGGTGAAAAAATGAAAAAAAAGCAGAGAAATTTTCTTAGAGCCATATACTTAATTCTTTTGATTTTAACAATAGCTTCTATGTCTGTTAGTGCTCACAGAATTTATCTAGATGTTGTACAACAGACC
This sequence comes from Thermoplasmatota archaeon, assembly GCA_030612095.1. GTDB lineage: Archaea > Thermoplasmatota > E2 > DHVEG-1 > DHVEG-1 > JAUWWG01. The sequence continues at coordinate 3,709 of JAUWOO010000054.1, forward strand.
ATTACGGTTGAGGCATATTATGGTGATGGGAAAGCTGCAAAAAATGCAGATATTACGGTGTATAAAGCAGACGGTGAAATATATCTCAATGGTACAACAGATGAAGATGGACTATTTAGTTTCAAAATAGTGGAGGGGGTTGATTCTAAGAATCTTACCATTGAGGTGGAACAGGTTGGGCATAAGGATTCGATTACCATTGGTAGCAGTTCTATTGCTAGTGAGAGAGATGAGCCCTTTCTGCCCTTTCAAGCAATTGCTGGATTCGGATATATTTTAGGAATTACTGGTATTGTCACTTTTTATGGTTCTTGGAAAATGAAAAGTACCGGGAAGAAATAAAATGACACATTTTGATATTGATAAGTATGCATACCTAAAATCCCCTTTTCATAATTTTGATCCACGGGCTAAAGTGTTATGTTTTCTCCTCCTGATTTTTTCCATTGTGTTACTTAACGACATCAGGGTATTGTTAATTGCTTTTATAAGCACAATTATCCTAGTACTAATTTCTAAAATACCTTTACTATTTATTTTGAAGCGATTTAAATGGGTGGCGCTTTTTATCTTTGCAGTTTTGGTAGTTCTTCCTTTTACTGTACCTGGAGAAAATGCATTTTACATTGGATTTCTTTCGGTTTCTCATAGCGGCATATTGCTTGCCACTAGGGTTTCTCTAAAAGCGTTTTCAGTGATGCTGCTTATTTTTCCAATGCTTTCGACAATGAAGTTTGTAATTTTTATAAAAACACTTGAACATTTTAAGATACCAGATAAACTCGTTCAAATGATCTCCTTTATTTATAGATATATCTTTGTTGTTTCAAACGAGTTTCAAAGGACGCTACGATCGGTTTCATCACGAAATGTTGGAAAAAAAACACGGATATTTCGTCATCATATTCTAAGTAATATTATCGGAATGACTCTTGTACGCAGTTATGAACGGGGGGAAAGAATAAGAATTGCAATGCTTTCCCGCGGCTACAACGGAAATATGAAGACACTAAATTCATTCAGAATGACAAAAAAAGATTTGATAAAATGTTCGATAATTATCATATGGTCAATATCACTGCATGTAATTGTTTTAACAAAAATACTTGACTTGGCAAGGGTGGTAAATAGTGTCTGATAATAGAGACATTATTGTAAAAAATCTAAGTTACACATATCCTGATGGTACTCCTGCATTGAAGGATGTATGTTTTGAAATAACTAAAGGAGAAAATGTTGCTCTTGTTGGTCAGAATGGTGCCGGAAAATCAACACTGCTATTGCACCTTAATGGAGTCATAGAAAACAACAACGGATGTATTACCATTGTAGGAAAACAATTAGATAAAAAGAATGTCCCAGATATTAGAAAAAAAGTTGGAGTTGTTTTTCAGGATCCTGATGATCAATTGTTCATGTCAACGGTTTTTGATGATGTTGCTTTTGGCCCTATAAATATGGGATTCTCAGAAGAAACAGTTAAAGAACGAGTTAAGAAGTCACTTCAAAAGGTTGGTCTTTCTGGTTTTGAGGAGAGATGTCCACATCATTTGAGTTTTGGTGAGAAAAAAAGAATATCCGTTGCCACTGTTCTTTCAATGACGCCAGATATTCTTCTTCTCGATGAGCCAACGTCGAACTTAGATCCAGGCGGCAGACGAAACATAATAGAAACTCTTAAAACACTTGATTCAACGAAAATTATCGCATCGCACGATATTGAATCGTTACTCGAAATCTGTGATAACGCTATCTTAATGGATAAGGGCAGGGTTGTCGCGACTGGTAGATCGGAGGATATATTAACTGACATCGAACTTCTGAACTCCCATGGTTTAGAGGCTCCATCAATCGTTAAGATGTTGGGCGATGACGTTATTCCATTGTTAAGAGATAATTTTGATAGTTCTCAAATAAAAAGGCATGAGAAAACAATAAAGAAAGCAATCTCTAAAAAGAGAAAAAAGGAGATTTTCTGTAAATGAAAAAACTGGAATTCTTCACATATATAAATACGTACTTTCTCTAATTTTTGTGTGTTCCTATATTGACAGCAACATAGAGATGTGCGCTTATTTATATAATCATATAATTATATATCCTTGTGGGGGAGAAATGAATCAAAAAAAATGTGCGCTTCTCGCAACCCTGTTATTGTTGCCATGTCTAACAGGTTGTCTTGAGAAACCTGAAGAAACAAAAAGTTTTGACATAGAGCCAGTAGAACCTTTCAACATAATGACGAAGTTTGATTTAGAAACAATTGAAAAGATGCACTCTCAGCGACTGCAAGGTGCCATGCCCATTACAGTTAGTGAAGATAATCCCTTTCATGCAGTAATTGCCACTCCGGTCTCACTATACTATAATCATACCAAGCAATATGTTCAACCACTTCTAGTTCAAGATATGGAAAAACCATCCAAGGCAATCACTGGATTTAAAGATATTTATTCTGCTTCATACAATAAAATAGAAACTAATTCGCCAGAAGAAATTTCAATAGAATTGAGTAGCATTTGGAAAACATCTGATGCTGCATTGATTATTGAAAATAGTCAAGATGGGTATGAAATGGGCATAATTGCTGCTCCACTGGCAAGTTATCTCAATATTCCAATATTTGTGACAGATGATGTCAAAAACATAGAAGCTCAACTGGAAAGCCTTAGTGTGAATTATACATTTATTTGTGGAAATTTACAAGCATATGGAAAAACCCACAAATTTGAAAATATTGAAGAGATAAATAATCTGCTTATACGTTTTATCAACGAGCGATTTGGGGGAGTAGATTATGTTACCATTTCCAATCCCCTTGATATAACAGATGTTACTGTGATAAACGAAGTTCACTATGAATTTGAAGATAAGACATCCTCAACTGTTATTCTTCCAGCTCAATGGATAAACGCATTAATCAAAGGATCCTCAAAATCTCACATTTTTACTGTTCCAAGATATAAATATGCTCGAGTAAAAATAGATCTGATCAATAAAAATTCCGAACATGTTAGCGAGCTTGGTGATGAAGTCATGCTTGTTATTAAAGATCCTGATGGGAAAACGTGGATGTATACATCTACACAGGCAGGGATACCTGAAATCCAAAATGGAGATATTGTTGAAGATAGAGTTCACTCTGAAACTATCATATATAGCAAACCTGGAGATTACACGGCACAAGTTATCGGAAAATGGTTTTCAAGCATAGATGGAGAATATAAACTAGAGATTACAGTTGAAGAAATAGATAATCCTGTGCAACCGTTAATGAATAATCTATCATCATTATCTCCTTATCTAACGGCGTATTATAAAGGAATTATTTTTGCAAATAATAGCTTCGCGTTTGCTGGAGATGAAACAATTAGTGTCGAAGGAATTGTTTATCCAGCGGGAAATGGACGATTGATATCGCATTGTAATAAGCATGTTTTAGCTATACATAAACAGCTTAATGATTTACTGGCCAAAATCGCTGATATTCCAACTGATGAATCAAAATTATTGCAAGACCATTACATCAAAAATCCAATTCACATTGCAATACTTGGAGATACAACAATGGTACCAATGTTTTACTATTCATCAAACCATAGCCACGGAAATTTGGCTATTAAGGGCTTCGGACTTCCAAATGATTTTATCTACGGCAACATTGATCCAGATTTCTACAATTTGGAAAACGATGAATTTACTGATTATCCATTTATGGAAAATGCGGTTGGAAGGATTGTCTCATGGAGTGTTGAAGACTGCTCGGCGTTAATTGCAAGAACACTATTTTATCACGAGATTATAGAAAAACTTGGCCCCTGGAAGGATACAGCGACCGTTCAAACCTGTGCAAGTATGGAATCACGATTTCTACCAATTATAAGCCCTATATTAAATGCAATGATGGAACTGCCAAAAGAAGAAGCGACAAAATGGCCATCAGGTGAAACATTTTTTGTAAATTTAAAACTCTCTGAGAACATGGAAAAAGGAGGATATGACGTTAAAAATTCATTTTTAACTGCTTCACAAAGAGAAGGATTTAAGGATTTAGCAAAATATTCGAAACGGTCTCAAATTCTCTTCCCACGACTTATTGAGCGCATTAGCGGAGAACGAATTGTAAAAGGTGGAGATTATCAGCAAAATAGCAACTTCATATATGCTATGGGGCATGGAATGTACTATTTATGTGAAATGGGGGACCTCATACTTGATTCAAGAGGTTTACCACCGATATCATGGCTTTCTAGACCATTTAACTCAAAGGGGATGAGAAGTGGTTTGTCCATGCATGGAGCATACACAGTAAGACATGTTGAAAACATGGAATTTGGACCAAGCACAATGTTCCTTCAAAGCTGCATCACTGGCAGAATAGACGGGTTATTGCCCGAGAACTGTTTGACTCAGGCGTATCTACACTCTGGCGTTAATGCAATTGTTGCACCAACTCGACATCAAGGCATAGTTTTTCCAGGAATAAGGCCAGGAGAATTCATTAAAACATTATTAAATTATACTGTAAAAAAAGAATATCCAAACCTTCATTTTGGATCACTAATCGCAGAGGATTACATGTTAAACCTGATAAATAATGATTCTACCGTTGGCATGGCTTTCAGAAACGCTAAAAATAGCTATCTTCCTAAAGATGCTGAATTTAGTTTCAGAATGGGTTCTATGCTCGATACAAAAAAAGATACAAACATGGATATAAAAAATTCATGTCATAGAGTTTTTACTTTGTATGGAGACCCTGCTTTCAATCCTTATCAGCCGATAAACAATTCTTGATTTTACAACAGAACCGCAATAACATCAATACTGGCACTTGAGGTTTTCCCCTCATCATCATAGGCCGTAACCGTTATCGTATGTCTTCGAACAAGATGTTTGATAAATGCCACTTTTCTAAACGTCCATTCATAGGGCTCCTGGGTGACTGTTTCTTTAAGGTTTTCATCGATGTAAAACTCAACTTTTTCTATTGCGGAATCATCTGATGCATAGGCCTTTACGGTTGTCCTGCCAATAAGAATCGTATTCTTCTGGAATGGCGTCGTTAGTCTTGCATTACCAAACATATTTATCATCAGTTTCTTTGGATATTCAATGCCGACTTGTGGTGGAAGATTTTCGCCTTCAGTTAATTCTGTTGCAGCTGTAGCATCAGCATAATAGGCATCAAAAGGATGATAATGATTTGGATTAGATGGATTAGAATCCCTCTTGATTGGCTTTGAATTGAATATAACTGCTATTATCATAAGATTATCAGGGTCTAAATCTGAAGCGGGCCATTGTTTCGAATCAGAAATATTTTTCCCGGCAGGCATTGTAATATCCTTATCAATTATGTAATCCAGAAAACCAAAAGAATAAGGAACACCATCATAGTTATACCAACGAGATATTTTTTCTGTTAGATATACTTTAAGTCTTCCTTCATATTTTTCATCTTCATTGTTTTCTATAAGCACGGTGGTTTCAAATTCTTCAGTTTTATTATCCCAGTTTGCATCGACCTCTATATGTAATTCAGGTACCTTCCTTGATGCAGCAGCAGAAGTTTTATCTTCAAAATCAGATTTATCAAATTTGTTGTCTTCTGTTTCATCAAGAACGTAATACCCTCCATCGATATATGTTGTTGGAAAAGCATGAAGATTGTAGTCTTCATCTAGGCGCTGCTCAGCTTTATCATTTTCATCATAAACTATACTTACATAATAAAAACGATAGTCGCCTGATGAGTATATCTCATGTAAAATTTCTTCAGTGGCAGGGGAATTTCTACTCCATCCTGCAGTACCCAGTTCAATAAAAACAGTGTGAAGATATTGTTGATTATTGTCGTTATCCTCATCGTCACCAGTTGTATCAATCTCTGTTGTAAAACTAAAAACTGAGCTAGCTGTTGAATCGCCGTTATCGTCCCAAGCTATGATTTTCCAGTAATACGTTGTCTCATAATCAAGTATTCCTGGATCATATGTTGTTGCAGATTGCTTTGTTGCAACTTCTGGCGGTGGATTTACCGTTCCAAAGTATATATCATACGTTACAGTATTGCCATCTGGATCGCCGCTAGTCCAACTGAATGTAGTAGTAATACTTGCATCGATAGAGCCACTATTGGGGGAAAGAAAAACGGGTTCATTTGGTGGAGTATTATCATCTTCAACAAATTCTGAGTACAGTAAATGCCCTAAAGGGACAATAAAAATCACAATGCCTAATACTAGGATGATTTTGAATGCCATTTCTCTATTCATATAACATCGAGTTAATATATTCCTGTATATTTAAACATGATTATCATATCTTTAATATAATTATGAATAAATATGGTCAGTTATCAGATGGGGTGTGATGCTTCGTTTTTTTAATCGGCTATATTATCAGACGACCTATTCAAAGCAGGATCCTTAAATCGAAACCATTATTTTAACAGGTTTTAACGTGGCCGACGGGAGATGGAAAGGTATTTTGAAAGAACATTTAGATAATAAATTCCGTGGATAAGATAGACGTTTAGTGACGAAAGGTTCCTCTAATTATGCAAAGATTTGGTGGGGGAAATGTTTTTCATAACATTATAAATTGTACAAGTCCTCTCTGATTAGATACGCACTTTCCTCTTTACTAATTCATACACATCTTTCAAAGGAATGCCGTTTTCGGTAGCTATTTTCTTACACTCTTCATACTCTGGAGAAACCGTCATGATCTGATTTTTGCGTATCCCTATCTTGACTGTAACATCTCCATATTTTGTCTTAACTC
>JAUWOO010000016.1 GCA_030612095.1 Thermoplasmatota archaeon
CTGAAACAACATAGAGTTATGTGTTGGACTTTGGCATTACTCATCTGGTCTAAAGACATTTCCATGCCATTTATCCCAGTAGTTATCACAATTCTTATTGCGGCATGTGTATCCCTTAGCACTTGGTCTATACCTTAAAGATTTTCCACAGGCTTTGCAGATATACTTACCATCCACATGCTCAGCTTCCATCAAATCCCTCCCTCAAATCTACAATTTTTCAATATTTATAATTCTTACAACTTCGCCCCACATATGGTAACTGACTTGGTTCTCCAATACTACTAATTTAAAACTAACAAGTAAACCATCTTCTTTGAAATCATCAGGTAAATTTATTGGGTCGTAGTCTTCACCATCATCAGATACAATACCATAAAAACCACCTTCAAAGTCATTATACTGAATCCTGCCTGTTCCTTCCACATAATTATCCAAACATCCACTCAACCCAATCGCCAAAAGCAAAACGGCAGTTCCAATTACAATAAGTTGTTTTTTCATAATCGTAAACTCCCTCTCTTAAATTCAATTAATGTTTATTGTACTATTTTCAACTTCTACTGCTAGACCCCATGATACACTTGTTGAAAAACCTCCTTCTGGATTTTCTGTTTTTTCTCCTAATATAGCAGAATAACTTGAAAATTCCAATGGTGATGAACCTGAATTGAGTGCTTCAAATTGAATTGTGCATAAATCCATTTCAAAATTTGGAGGAGGGTAATTTGAAGTACTACCTTTTATCTCAATGATTTCACCTTGAGTAATCTCACCTAAATCGTTATTCTCCCACATATGATTAATATTAACCTTTTTTGCTTCTATTATATTTGAATCATATTTTATATTTATTTCCCAACCTCCAATAGGGGTATCATCAGATGTTATATGTGCAGTTACGAAAAAGTTTTCTCCTTTATTTATTTCATCTGGAGTATCAAATAAAAACAAAGGAACATTTTTCCAACCATCTACTTTAAAAGTTGTATGGTAGGATGTTATATTATTTTGAATAGGTTTTAAATCAATATTTCTGACATATAAATCGCCAATCTTTAGTGTTGTATAAAGGACGTTTACAACTTTTAGTTCAATAGTACATAAATGTATTTGTTTTATTGGACCATTACTAGAAGGTGGCATGGATACACCATCTTCTGATTTTCCTCTTATCGTTAAAATATAATCCACATCAGAATAATAAAAATCATCCCAACCTTCTCCAGCATTAACTTCCCCTATTTCAACTGTACATGGACTTGTATCAAAAGGTGAATTATTATATGATATTTTAATTTCCCAATCATGAATAATTTCATAGTCTCCACTAATAGGTGCAGTAAGGTTTACATCTAAATTTAAAGAGTCATGAATATGTACACTTCTTTGAGTTGTTATTTCACCTGTAGGTAAACCTTCGGTGTTAAAAAATAGATGTCCATTTCTCCTATCTATATCTTTATTATCTCCTATGCCATCATTGTCAGTATCTATCCATTCTGTTGAATCATTTGGAAAAGCATCCTCAACATCTGGATATCCATCTCCATCTTTATCATTTATAGTTTGATTTTCAACACACCCACTCAACCCAATCGCCAAAAGCAAAACGGCAGTTCCAATTACAATAAGTTGTTTATTCATTTTCCCCCAGTAATCCAACATACACATTCTTCATGTTTACATTCATCATTAATCAAGGGGTTTATTTGGCATTTTCTTCTCCTCAATATGACATTAAGATACTATTATTATATTTAAATAGGTATAACTTCAATGTTAAATTCTATCCATCCATCAAATTCGTCATCCACAAAATCATTTCGACCATCTGAATTATAATACTTCTTAGTATTTTCTTTTGGATAGAACCAAACATATATTCCCTGAGCAGTTGTAAATTCCCCTTCTAAATCAATTATTTCATCCGATGACCAATCATCGTCCTCCCAAGCATCAATTTGAAGTGAGATACTATCAATATCATCATCTACATCAATCTCCCACCAAACTGGATCAGTGAAATAAGTATCATCCCAATAAACTGCACTCGTATAATGATGTCCTCCATCACTCTTCCCATCAGTATAACCCCATAAATACAATGACAAATATGGATCAGGGGAAGTTAAAAATTCATCTCCAGGATTGTCGCATTGAAATTCTGTTACACGGACTCTAATACCCGCATTGCCGTAATCATAAATATCTGCATTATCACCTATTCCATCACTATCGCTATCTTTCCATTCATTGCGATCATCAGGAAATAAATCTGGATTATTTCCAACAGGATTATCACCATATCCATCACCGTCTCTATCTGCCCATTGTGTAGAATCATAATCATATTTATCTACAAACTAAAGAAATCATCAGATTTTCCATCAATATCAGAAAACGCATAATCAAAAAGCCAATTGTTGTATCTGTCAAGATAAGTTGAAACATCAATATCTGACCGACTGTCATAATAATTCACCCATTCTGACCATACCTTTCGTTGCTCATTCATGAGTAATTTCACATCATCTTTATACCGTTTATATAAATCAACAACAGAAGCAAACAAATCAAAGGAGTCTTCAACACCTTTTTCAAAACCTGAATAAAATTTGTTTTCCTCAGAAACATCGTGTTTCGTTGATTTGAGAACATCTTTCTTCATTTTTTGTTTTTTGCTTTTCAATGACCCATATTTCATTATCTTACCCCAAATGCCAACATTTTTAGAAAATCTAAATTTAATCGAAAAATTGTTTCTAATTTATCTTCTGTATCTGTTATAAATAAGTACTATTTTAAATTTCCCCGATTGAAACATTCGCGAGATGAATCATTTTTTCAGATGTAGTCAATCATGCCCTATGATTTGATTTACACGTTTTACTATTTTTTCATGATCGTCTATGCCTGTGCCCTCCTCGATTGCAGTCTCTAGTTTACCGCCATATATAAGTTCTACAAGCTTTTTAATTTCGTCGGATTCTATTTGTTCTAAACATGTCCCATCTTCACTCACGTTTTCACCATGACCGCCAATACTAAATCATTATAAAAATCTATTCTTTTGTTAGTTTTATCGATGGCAGCACAAGCATTAATTTTAAGTTGAAAATACTACTTCCTAAAGGCAATCTTAAACCCATGTTTCAATGGATTCTCTAAAAATTTCTCCAGCCTCTTTAATTACTTTGTCACCCACCGGTGCAAACGAAGCTCTAGCAATTGCCAAAGGTACTCTTCGAATATAATCGGCCATTCGGAGGTCTCTTCGCAGAGTTGTATAATAATACTTTTCAACAATCTCGTTTACATCATCGATGTATTTTCCCACTGCCTTATCTGAAGCAGTTATTTTTGGCTCATAAGTTCTAGACAGTCTCATCCATTGATTATAATAATCATGTTTTTCTTTTATTTCCCCGCCACCATAAAATTTCTTACGGAAAAGATTTATTCTATCATCCCTGCTAATATTTTGTACTTTAACAATAAGTGCACATCTACTTACAAGAAGTGGGGAGAGCCCGATGTCTGAGAGAGCTTTTTTCCCAAACACCTTTGATCTAGGATTTGCAAATGATATCATAATAAACTCGCTTACAATGTTTTGATGAAGTTTTGCGGAATGTACACTACATTTACCATTTGAAAGCAGCTCATAACAGTACTCTATATCGTCTCCCGGAATTTTATCAAATTCATCAATCAAAACCAGTTTTTCATGCGAATGTGGCAGTGCACCTAAATCCCCAGTTCCAAGATTACATACAAGCCCTGATCTCGTAGTATTTGCACCGATATTTGTAATGTCGGAGAATTGATCACCGATTATCTCCTTTGCCATCGTTTTACTGCTACCTGGCTCCCCAATAATTAAAGAATGAACTGGCTCGCGGAATGTGGAAAACATACTAGTTACAATGACTTTTTTCATTATGTCATTACCATGTATTTCTTGAAAGACATTCTGCCAGAAACCTTTAAAACCTCTCTCTTTTGCAAACTCTATAAGTTCTTCATCTGGTAAATATATCCCGCTTTTTTCGCGTTCCCCTATCCTTTTAGATTCTATAACTTCCTGAAGTCCCTCTGCTTTACTTATAACCTTGTTAAAAGCTTGTGAATTTCGGGTGAGTCTCAAGATGTTATCATCAGTTTTTAAGGATGCATTACCCCATCCTGCCGCATAGACATCCAATGCATTTAAAACTGATTTGATAACTGCCCGATCTGTTCTTTTAACTTCCACTTCAACAAGATCTTCATCTACTATTCTTATATCGGCTATATTTTCGTTTGCCAGAATGTTTCGTGCTCTTTGTATAAGCATATTACCTTTACTATTACCCATTCCAAGTGAAGTAACGGACATTATCGCAATTTGTCCTAGCTTTGTTATTCCCATGCTTTCCAATTTTTTCCTATCAGAAGGGATAACTCCCAATAAACTTAGATCGTCTTCCATAACTTAACACGCGACCGAGGGTTATCTCATCTTACGATTAAAACTTTGTGTTAACAAAATAAGCGGCGATTTTCCAAAAAAACATGGTTACTTTCATTTATCATTGTCCTCGAAAAAAGCAAGTTTAATGGTTTTGTAAAAAACAGAATTAATGCTAAAATTCAACAGACAACACATATTTTATAAAATACTAAAAATATTATATACTTTCACATATATGTATAACTAATTTGTGGAGAATGCACAAAATGAAAAAAATATGTAAGAAAAAACTGTTGATGAAAATTAAGAATCTTAAAGGAATCTGGTTTCACATTATGGGCATTGCCTGTTTAACTTGGTTTTTAATAAGAGTTATACCAGCACCCCATAGATCCCAGTATCCTTGTCAGCAAATTTCCATTCCTATTGCATTAGGGTATATTGCTTTTTGGAGTGTCTTATTTCATGGGCTTTTGAGATGGATACAAAAAGTGAAATTACGAACTTCGGCAGTCTTACCAGCAATTTCAGTCGTTTTTATCATAATTTTCACAGTTACGGGAATGGTATTTGCCGATAATTACTTCAATTATGGCGCTTCATCAGAACCATGGGACCCAATACCTAAAGATCCCATTGGAACCCCTCAGGGTGTTAACCCTGGAAGAGTTGTATGGATATGGAACCCAAATGCTACAGAGTCAAATTTGAATGGATATTGGTGGAAAACAGAAAATAATAATCAAATGGTTATCGACCAGATGTTTTCCTCAGGGGTACAAGGTTTGACAGGAGCAGAAGATAACTATACTGCTTGGGATAGTTTATTCACGTATTTTAATCAGGTTCATGGTTATGGTGAAGCAGGCTATCAAACTGGTGAAAATATCGCGATCAAAATTAACCTCAATAACTGTGGAAGTCCCATTGATTACATAAATGAATATGTGAAAAAGGATAATGACCGAGATGCGAGCCCCTATGTCGTAAAAACACTCCTTAGACAACTTGTCAATAGTGTAGGAGTTGAACAGGATGATATCACAGTATATGATGCATCTCGACAGATAGGGAACTGGTTTTATGATCGCGTTGCTGATGAGTTTCCCGATATCCATTATGTTGACGTTGAAGGGGGTGCTGATGGAAGAGAGCAGGTACAATCAAGTTCAGAAAAAATCTATTTTCAGGATGGGACCATTCGAACATTGCCCAGGTGTGTTGTCGATGCCGATTATCTTATCAATATGCCCTTGTTGAAAAGACACCCCATTAACAATGGCATCACATTGTCTGGGAAAAATATGTTTGGTACGTTTATTGAACCTGTCCTAGATCTTCATCCTTACCATGAATCCGGACAAAACATGGGAAATCCAGCACCTCAAACTGATCTTTTTGCACATAAGCACATTGGTAAAAAAACTCTTCTTTTCATTGGAGACGGAACATTTGGAACCTTGCAAGATCATCGTACGATTAGTAAATTTGACATGTATCCGTTTAACGATGACTGGTCTAACAGTTTATTTTTCTCACAGGATCCAGTGGCCCTTGATTCTGTGATGTACGACTTCCTTCACACCGAAGGACCATGTCCCAATGAAGGTTCTCAAAACTACATGCATCAGGCAGCAGAACCACCAATGGACACATATGATCCAGAAAATGACGGAGAATTTTTATCAGAAAGTCTTGGAGTGCATGAACATTGGGACACAAATGTTTCCATTTTTTCAGCTGATCGATATTTGGGCCCAGATAATAATGGCATTGATTTTGTTGCCGTTGGAGTGGAATACGTACACCCATCAGTTGTTATTACTCAACCTAGTGAGAATAAGTTTTATTTGAACGGAAACGAACAATCATTTAAGATACTCTGGAGATATGTTTATTCACTTCCAATAACTTTGGTCATTGGAAACATCACGGTGAAAGCACAAGTTAACAATTTAACAGAGGTAGATCAAATGAAATTTTATATGGATGGGCAACTGCAACATACAGATGAAGAAGCCCCTTATGAATGGGAGTGGGATCAACCTTCATTTTCAAGACATTTACTAAACATCACTGCATCTGTAAACGGAGAAGAAATACTACATGCCCAACGTATTGTCTGGAAGCTTTTCTGATCATTACACTTTCCTCTGAGATCCTGTGTAAATCATATAGCAAAATCAGGTAGTCTTAAAGTACCTTAGACCATACATTAAACGGCCTAAAAAGAAAATGAAAGAGAATAAGAAGAAAGCAATAATAGTTTCACTTTTCGATGATGTTTCTGAGATAGAACAGTTAGCTGATTCCCTGAACCACTGCATCGTTGAAACGTTCATCCAGCATAGGGAACTACCGGATGTCAATAGTTATGTTGGTTTTGGTAAGGTTGAGGAAATAAAGGAATTTATCGATAATTATGACGAAGATGTCGATTTGATTATTGTTGATGGTGAGTTGAAACCCTCACAGTGGTTCACCCTTGAAAAAAGATTAAATGTAGAGGTATACGACCGAGTGAGGCTTATTTTAGCAATATTTAAAGAGAGGGCAGACAGAAAAGAGGCGAGACTCCAGGTTAAATTGGCTGAACTCCAGTATGAAAAGCCATTTGTGCGTGAACTTATTCATCGTGCACGAAGTGGCGAACATCCTGGCCTTATGGCTGGTGGAGAGTACCAAGTTGACGATTACTTTGAGATGATTAAAAAACAAATAAGAAAAATAAGAGAGAATCTGGAAAAAATCCGTGATGAAAGAGAGGTGCGTAGAAGACATAGACATACTAGTGGTTTTTATCTGATCTCACTAGCAGGATATACAAATGCTGGTAAAAGTAGTCTTTTGAATCTATTGTCCGGTGAGGAGGTAAAGGTTGAAGGGACGCTTTTTTCCACACTTTCTACAACCACACGTAAGATATATAGCAAAAATTTACCGATTTTACTTACAGACACGGTTGGTTTTATTCAAAATCTCCCTACCGAGATTATTGATGCATTTCATTCTACTCTCGAGGAGATAGAAGTCGCTGATGTTATTCTTCTGGTTGCAGATGCAAGCGAAGAAATTGAGATTGTTGAAAGGAAACTTAAAACATCCTTGGATGAGCTAGTTGGGATAGGTGTGACTTCACCCATCACCATCGTTCTGAATAAGATTGATTTGCTCCCTGACGAGAATCTTGACGAAATAATAGAATATCTACAAAAATTAGGTTTAACAAATAACAGAAAAGTTATTCCTATTTCTGTAAAAAATAGGAGAAATGTAGAGTTACTGTTGAATGTAATATATGAACTGCTGCCACAATTAGCCAAAATTAAGATGAGAATGCCAATCAATGAAAAAACACAGTCTCTTATATCCTGGATTTATGAAAAAGCACATATCTCTGAAATTTCATATAAAGATTGTGTAACGCTTTCTGTTGAATGCAACACCAAAATAAGGGATAAAATAGTTTCTAAATGTCGGGATTTTGGGGGGTCTGTCATAAACTAAGAACTCTCCCTCCAAGCTAGACTATCTGACAGCAATAATCAGCACATTATAATATATATCAATTCAAGGAAGATAAGCATTTACTATCTACAAGTTAATGATTTGTAAGAAATAAACCATTTAAAAGAATTTTTTAGAACAATGAGTCATACAAAATATCATCCTTTGTAATATTATGCAATATTATAGAATAATTTAAATACTTATTATCACATTCTCATTATTGAAAAAACTGTTGTCATAGTTGAGGAGGCAAGAATATTATGTATAATAAAGGAAACTTTAAGTTGGGAAAAAAGGCCATTATTATTGGAGCGATAGCTGTAGCATTATTATTTGTATCTTCTGCAACAGCGGTACCTCAGACCCACGGATCAATCGTTGTTGAAAAATTGGATAAAATTGAAAAAGTAAAAACAATTTCTAGTATTTTATCTGAAACGATAGACATCGAAAATCTTGATTCTGATGAAGTAATGATCGACTCGGTTTTTATGCTAGCTGTAGTAACTGAGCAGATAATCGCCATGGTCAGAAATCCAGATGGTGATTTGGATATATCTGCCATTCAAAGTGCTGCTGAAAAGATTGAGCGAGAGGAGATAGATGAGAAAGATGTTATTCTTAAAACGCAGGATTGTCTGGACTTACTCTCCACCACAATTGATGAAATGTTGACTGAAAAAGAATTGTCAAATGAAGAACTAATCTTGTTTAAAACCCTGAAAACATATGTGCTAAAGATGCAATCATTGATAGATGATAAGGTTTTAAATAGTGACATATCTACCGGACAAGAAAAAGAAGGATTAATCCAAAAATTGTTATCGATTATATTGATACTTCTACTTATTCCGTTTATGATTCTTAACGGGGTTATCAATGGAGTTATTGGAATTATTATGGGAGTTCTACGTTGTATAAGTGCGTTGGTTAGGTTAGTCGTTTTATTTTTTGCTGGTGCACAGAGCATGCTGACATTAACAGCATTTCTTGTAATTTTTATGGGTATTATGAGTAGAATAGGTCTCAAGTTATTTGCTAATATCGCCGCTCCGATACTTGCCCTCATAACAGCTAGATTGATACCTGCAATTGGAGCACTCTTCGGAGGTTTATCGCTTGCAGTTCACTCACTAGTAGCATTGCTAATAATTTTTACAATACCAATAGCAATAGCCATGATAATCGTAGTAGTAGCCATAGTATTAGGTGGAGGGGACATAACAGCAACACTGGCATCTGCATTGGAAGTAGTCTTTGGAGTATTAATATTAGTCCCGGGTTTAGAGGACATTCTACATCAAATGTGGGATTGGCTCGAAGAAAATATTCAAAATTGGCCAGAATGGCCATTTGAAACCCAAACTGTGCTGGCAAAAGGAATTGCCACCATATAGTTATAGTTTGGAAAAGAGATTAAAGCCACTTAAAGGTTCATAGATAACCTCTTAAAAATCTACTAACGATTCCCAATACCTACCTACCGAACACTGACGATTTATCAGATTAATTGATTTGTTGACCATTGGGTATACCTCTGATCAATCCATTTATCGATTGACACTGTAATACTCTAATTTTTACTACTATCGATTTCCCGCCCCATTTTAGTTAGATCGTAGATGGCATTTTCACATCCTGCCACTTTTCCAAAAAACCTTTAAATACACTGACTGACAAAATCTGCCATGTTGGATGTTTTCACGCTAATATCTAACGTGGTAGGATAGGATGAGAAGAAAGGCACTCGGAACGGCAGTATTGCTTGTAATATTAATATTTGCAGAAATAAACATTATAGCAACCATTCGTGCAGAAAACATACCTCTAGAAAACAATCTAAAACAAAGTATAATAGTAAGTAAAAACGGCGATGGAGACTACACAACCATTCAAGAAGCAGTCGACAATGCACCAGAAGGATCAATAGTATACGTTAGGAAAGGAGCCTATAGTGAAATAATCAACATAAAAAAAGAACTCAGTCTAATAGGAGAGAATAAAGCTAACACTGTAATAAATCCCATCTCAGAAAAAAACAAATATGCAATCCGTCTTGGGGCTCCAGGAAGTATAATTAAAAATTTTAGCATTACGAATGGAGCCCCTGGCCTCTACACAACAGGTATCCGCATATCGGCATCAAAAACAGAAATATACAACTGTAACATATATGATACTCCTGTGGGCATTGCCTCATGGAGCTCAGATGGAATCATAGACAATTGTAAATTCTGGGGTTGTGAGGATGAAGGGATAGTACTTATAGGAAATAGTCTTTCTAGCTGCAACAGAAATAAAATCACAAACTGCATATTTTATGAAAATTGCGATGGAATAGAACTACAATATTCATCAAATAACACCATCAGCGATTGTGAGTTCTACGAAAACACACACACAGGGATAGATGCCATAGCGTCATCAAACAACAATAACACAATATCTAACTGTAAGATATATAATAACGAGGTCCATGGGATATACCTCTCAGCATCATCTGACAACAAAATAATTGATTGTTCAATATTAAAAAACAATGACGGAAACATAATAATGAATGAGTATTCACACAATAACGAAATAAAAACAAGTGTTAACTCAGATCTAAGCAGCAGTAGAACAAGTAGAATATTAGCAGAGATTATCCAAACATACTATGAATCCAACAAAGAAATCTCTAAAAGAAGCAGCATCAAGAATTTTTTTGACATCATATTAAATTTAATGCAGATTCTAACAAAATTTTGAAAATGATGGATATATACTAAAGAAAAATGTAGATCGAAAATTCAAATAGAATTGGAAAAGTTTCTTTAATTTCCCTTCCGTTGTCCCAGTATACCCAATGTAAACAAGCCTGACATCGCAGCTATGACAAACAAAAGAACCTCAGCTACGGCATTTGACAGTACAACTCCAAGAATCCCCAATATCGAACAAGAACAACCAACAACTGACATTAGTTTTCTCTTCAACATATTCTTCACCCATACCGCAAAATGATTACTACTATTTTAACATTTAGGTAACTTTTACGTCTATTAGCGAAATTTAAATAAAAAGGTGGATAGGGGGAAACGTCCAAAGATGTTTTAGCGCGCATAAAACAAAAGTTATAAGTCATATTAGTCTATTCATTTTCTAAATTGGAGTGGAAAAATCATGGGTGAAGAGAATGGAATATATATAAAGCTTGAACTGTGCAAATCTAAAAACTCTGATGAATTTGCAATAAGGATACATTTTGACCAAAATGCACCTAACCTTTTTAGAACTGGCGAGAATTATTCTTGGATGCCGACAACAGAGGAGATGAATATTATGACTGATGCATCTGACCTTATAGCAGCCAATAAGATTGAAAGACCTTATGAAAAAACTAATTATACACCTCCAATGAATAACACATCACCCGAACCACCAGTTAATCATGAAGGGGAAAATACATTTGATACGCCGCCACTGGAAACGTCAGAAAAGACAACATACTGTGAAGAAACAAACAACGGATACGAAAATAACTACTCGAATAATGAGATAAAACAAGATGAAAACAAAATATCTGTTTCTGAATCTGATAGACAAGCAATTGAAGCAGCATTGGAAAAACATCGAGAGAATAACAATCTTTTATCTGAATCGGATGAGCAAAAGATTATTGAGGGAATACTGAATCGGAAAAAACAAAACATCCAAGGTCAATGATATTAGGTCACACGAAGAGTGATTTATTGGTGCCTTTATTTTTCTTTGATTTCAAATAGGTTGCCTGAAAAATCTCTTACAAACAACAAATTTTTCCCACCCTTGGTTATAACCATTGGTTTTATGCCGTGTTGTTTACAGCGATCTATGAATTCTTTTTTGTTATCGATTTCTATGCAAACATGCCCATAACCACGTTTTTCCTCTGTTTGAGTAATAAAAATCTCAAATCTTGTCTCATTGTTATCGTATACTTCGACATCCACACTTTCATCTATGCCAAATATAGCTTCCGACAACTCTCTAGATACAGTAAACTTTTTCTTTATGGGAAGTCCCAGTACCTCTGTGAAAAATGTCTCTATCATTTCCTTATCATTACATTGTAATGCAACATGATTAAGCAATGTTCCCTCAGCCATAATTTACCACCTCTAAACAGTATTTTGAATGATATTGGTTTGTCTAAAATTAAAAAGGAGATTTTTCTAGATTATCTCCAGTTTCTTCCCAAGTTTCTCGAATTTTTCCAATGCAAAGTCAAGATCTTTTTTTGTAAGTCCTGCATTCATCATTGTTCTAATCCGTGCTTTATCCCGTGCGACCATTGGAAATACTATTGGTAATGCAAACACACCTTCATCATACAGCCGATTACTGAGCTCTTTGGCTTTGCTTGATTCTCCAACAATAACCGGTGTAATCGGTGTCTCACTATGACCTGTATCAAATCCCATTGAGTTTAACTCCTTTTTGAAATATTTGGTATTATCCCACAAATTCTTTACATGCTGTGGTTCTGTTTCAAGAACATCAATTGCCGCAAGCTGGGCTCCCGCTACAGCCGGTGGATGAGAACCGCTAAGTAGCCATGTTCTTGACTTGTTATATGCAAAGTTCACGAGATCTTGGCTTCCTGCAATCAGACCGCCTACTACCCCAAATGCTTTACTAAAGGTACCCATTTCAACATCGATTTTTCCTTCTATCCCAAAGTGTGCTCCTATCCCCCTTCCATCAGGTCCAATTACCCCTTCCCCATGCGCATCATCGGCATAGGTCATCGCACCATATTCAGTTGCAAGTTTCACGATTTGATCTACAGGTGCTATGTCACCATCCATACTGAAAACACCATCAGTTATTATGAGAATTCTGTTGTATTTTTTATCGGCATCTTTCAGCACCTTTTCTAGTTCACCCATATCACGATGTTTGTAGACCGCCCGGTCTGCCTTAGTTAGTCTCACACCATCAATAATA
Organism: Thermoplasmatota archaeon; assembly: GCA_030612095.1. Lineage (GTDB taxonomy): Archaea > Thermoplasmatota > E2 > DHVEG-1 > DHVEG-1 > JAUWWG01. Next base: position 12,938 of record JAUWOO010000016.1, read on the forward strand.
CTGCCATGATTAAGCTCATCACTTATGATTATGTCCTCTTTACCAACTAGCTGAGGTATTAGACCAGCATTAGCCGCAAAACCAGTCTGATATATAAGAGACGATTCCGTCCTTTTGAATTTTGCAAGTTTCCTCTCAACTTCCATATGAAGTTCCATTGTTCCAGCAATCGCACGTACTGAACCAGAACCTGCACCGAATTTCTTAGCCGCATCAACTGCTCCTTTTATGAGCCGTGGATGATTGCTCAGATTCAAATAATTATTAGAACAAAGCATTATTACTTCTTTACCGTCAACCACAGAATGGGGCATAGAGCCAGTTTTTAAAATACGTAGTTTCCAGTCAAAGCTGTTCTTAACAAGTTCATCATATTCCTTCTTCAAAAATGCTGCCGGATTTCGTTTCATAAACCATATACCTCCCATTGACTTTATAAGTGAGTCTTAGTGGATTCCAGTGAAACATAATGGAATATTAAAAGTTGTTGGTTTGGATTTTTACAACCCTGCTCATACGATAGCCAATAACAACCATCATGAACTCGTTTTCAACAAAAAGATGGTCCAATTCTTTATCGCCAGTATCCACACGTATGATTGGAGTAGAAACAAGCTTTGACGGTGTTGAAATAACAATAATGTTATCGAACCCTATCTTTCTGATTACGCAGGGGCTTAGTTGAAGGTTTCCCCTACCCAAAATAAAACCTTGAGCTCCTATAGGACTGAGTATAACTTTAGCCTTGGAATATTTGTCTAAAAGCCGCAGGATTCCTTCCTCATTAAGATCTTTACCTATAAGTTTCTTATTGTATATTGCATCGATACCAAGGAGAGTATTTTTCAGATTCATCTTATGGGCAATATAATCAATGGTGCCACCAGATCCAAACAAAAAAAGAAAATCACTGTACCTTTCAATCTCATCAACGATGTGCTCAGTAAGCTCATCCTTTGTTTCATCATCAGAAACTGATTCATAACAGCTTTTTCCAACCTGAACATACGTTGGCTCTACAATACCCTTCGCAATGCCAAATAACTGTATATTCCATTCTCCTTTTCGATAGCGGTCCTCATCAAGGTCCATGATCTCAGCATCACCAATAGTAAGACGTCCATTTACAAACTCGTGAAGCATTTTCGCTACAGCACGTGTATTTATGCCAAATACGCCGGAATGCATCTTGACACCCGAAGGTATGCCAAGAATGGGAGTTTTTTTATCAACTATTTCGAAAACGTCCCTGGCGGTACCATCCCCACCACAAAAAATAATTAAATCAACATTTTTTTCTAAAAATGTTTTACATGCCCTTTTAGTATCCTCAGATGATGTATCTTTACCAAGAGAACTGTAGACAACTTCAACCTTTGTTACTCCTGCTTTTTTTAGTTCTTCGCCACCCATTTCTCCAGAACATGTGAACCACTGTACGTTATCATTCTTGGAGTATTCGTTCAAATACTCCCGTAGTGTTTCTTCTGCTTTCTTGGATGCTGCGGGTTTTGCCCCAAGTTTAACTGCCTCTTCTAAAACACCATCCGTTCCCTTAAGCCCTACTCTACCACCCATGCCAGATATGGGATTAACCAAAAAACCAATTTTTGAATCCATAGCCTTTCCGGGACCCAAAATAAAACCTCAATATTTAAACTACATGCATCAAGCTATTGCAAATCAACATAGTTAAAAGAAGAATTGAACTGGCATAAAAATGCCAGCATTTAAGAATTGATTTTTTATTTCTTCTTCAGATATGGTAAACCTGTTCTCTTGTTAACACCAACTACCATGTTATCCGGTTTGTCACAAGGCTTGCCGCTCTTAGGTGTCCTCTTACTGAAGAAGTAGATTGTCTGCATTCTTCCGCCTTTAAGTTCTACTTCCCTTGTATATAAAGTCCATCCTTCATGTACATATGCCATATTACCTTCACCTCTATAGGAGGAGATACCCATTCTCGCATTTAAGTTTTTCCTTATTTTCTATTTTTTAGTCCCTAATTCCATCCTCACCGATGGTAAAAACAGCCTCACCCTCAGGAAGATGTGGTGAATCGATCAGTCTTGCAATTCTTTTTGGACCTTTACTTTTACGTAAATATATCCTGAAAGTAGCAGTATGCCCAACAATGTGACCCCCTATGGGTCTGGTGGGATCTCCAAAGAATGCATCTGGTTTAGATGAAACCTGATTTGTAACACAGACAATACCATTATTGAGGTCACTCCACCTTAAAAGATCGTGCATATGTTTGTTTAGTTTCTGTTGCCTATCGGCAAGTGCCCCCCTGCCAATATATTCGGCACGGAAATGCGCTGTCAGTGAATCAACTATAAGTAGACTAGCAGGTGTTTCCTTGGAAAGCTTTTTGACCTTATCTACAAGTAGCATTTGATGACTTGAGTTATATGCACGTGCAACATGAATCTTCTCAAGAACTTCATCTGGATCTAGTTCAAAAGCATTTGCCATCTGTATTATACGCTCCGGCCTAAATGTGTTCTCAGTATCTATAAAAAATGCATGACTGTTCAAACCACCTTTCTCTAACGGTAGCTGCACCGAGACGCACAACTGATGGGCAATTTGTGTTTTGGATGAACCATATTCACCATAAAGTTCTGTTATTGACTGTGTTTCAAAACCACCTCCAAGAAGTTCATCAAAGGTTTTAGAACCAGAAGTTAAGTGACCAACCTTTGCTCTTTTCTCTAGTAAAGCACTTCCAGTTTCAAATTTGCCAACATCTGCTTCCTTTCTTGCTTTCTGAATTATCTTTGCTGCTGTCGCATCACCAATCTCAGCTGCATCCGAGAGCTCTTTAGGGGATGCTACAGCTATGCTCATGATATCGGTGTATCCTGCCTCTCTGAGCTTTTCTGCAGTTGCAGGACCTACACCTGGCAAGTTATCAATCATATCGTTCTTATCTTTACCCATGAAAAATCCCTTGAGACACAGTAATTAATAAGCATTTATAAAAGTGTGGGAGGGTGTACTTAAACTATTAAATCCAAGACAATATACGGAACATAAAATATGAAGGAAGACTATTATCCATGGGGTGGTGAATTCACTGCATGTTCGCCTGATGGACGTGTTGCAGTCGTACTTCTTAATATAGAATACACTCCCCCCAATACTGTAGCCATATATGGGCCACTTAAGACCGAAAATATCGGCATAGAAAAAATCGTTGCCAATGTAATATCAAATCCCCACATAAGATATCTTATTGTTTGTGGAGATGATATCAGAGGACACCGTTCAGGATCTTCACTCATTACCCTGCAGAAAAATGGAATCGATGAACAAAACAAAATTATCGATGCACCTGGAGCAATACCATATATTGAAAATCTAACTATGGAAGCAATAGACAGATTTCGCAATCAAATTGAAATCGTCGATTTACTGGGCATTAAAGACAAGGGAAGCATCGACAAAGCGATACATGACAATACTGTAAAATCAGTCCCGCCATATGGTGAACCATATATTGCCATACGTATTAAACCCAAAACAACGGTAAACTTAGACGATAAAAGAGCGTTACATTCAAAAATTGTAATGAACTACATGGGAAAGGTTGAAAAAAGAGGTGAATAGGTGTTTTCTTTTACCAAAGAACAGGAAATCTTAGAAATTTCAGATACGAAAATTGGTGGGCAACCAGGTATGTACCCCACAGTTTTATTTGGCGGTATGTTTTTTAAAGGCGAACCTGACTGTGTAACAGCAGAAAAATATCTTAACAATATGCTTGATCTCAGCAAAAGAACAGGCAATCCTGCAATTCCTGACTTCTTTATCAGAAAGGAAGAATACATTGAAGAAATCACTAACTTTATTGAAAGGATCCTTCCAGAAAACCAACCGTTTTCAATAGATGTTACCGACCCGCAAGTAAAGGTAAGAGTCTTAGAATGTCTTCATGAAAAAAATCTTCTTTCGCGAACTATCTATAATTCCATTCATGTTGGAATAACAGATGAGGAACGTGAGGCTTTAACCAAATATACTCCCGAAATGGCCATTATTGTAGCGTTTAACCCAAAGGATAAATCACCTGATGGCAAAATCGAGGTTCTTGAAAACGGCGCTCATATCACCGATATTGGGCTGCTTGACATTTCAAAAAATTTAGGAATTAAAAAAATACTTATTGATACTGCTGCACTTGCACCGGGAGATAACACTGGTGCAGCAATTGCAGCCATCCCAGTTATAAAAGAGGAATATGGTCTACCCACAGGTTGTGCTATTCACAATGTGGTAGAGAAATCAAAATGGCTAAGTGATTTTGAATCTGCAAGAAAAACAGTTGATGCTTCCTCAAATGTTAACATTTCTCTATTTGGGGGGGATTTTGCAATATTCGGCCCCATAGGAAACGCAGATATTGTATTCCCAACAGTTGCATGGCAAGATATTCTCATCTCTGAATACACTGAAAATTACTTTGGAATATCTCCAGATGAATATCATCCCCGGAGGAAACTCTCCTAATGAATAATAAGATCAAAACATGCGTAATTGGATCGTATCCCGTGCTTACTGATGCCATGGAGCTTATGAATGGATATTTTAATGGAGAAGAAGTCTCCTGGGACAAATATATCCAACACGCAGTTAGTGACATGGTCAACGCTGGACTTGACATTGTTTCAGACGGACAAACAAGAGATCCATTCATTCAGATTTTTACAAGAAAACTAAAAGGATGTAGAATCAGAGCCAGAACAGAAATCGTAGATAAAGTAGAATACAATACCCCCATAACACTTAAAGATCAGAAATACGCCAGAAGCTTGATTCCAGAGGATAAAGAATTAATAGGCGTTCTTACTGGGCCATATACTCTAAGTAAATCGTGTATCGATTTGTATTATAACGATGAAAAAGATCTTGCCTTTGATTTCGCCCATGCCCTTAAGCAAGAGGCGAAGGTATTGCAAAAACACGTTGATATGATTAGTATTGATGAACCATTTTTTTCTAATGAGATACCAGATTACGGGAAAGAACTAATTGAGATAATTACAAAGGACATTTCCTGCCCCACTAGGCTTCATGCATGTGGGAATGTATCTGATATAATATCAGAGTTATTGGAGATTCCCGTGGATATATTATCTCATGAATTCAAAGCATCTCCGCAAATATTCGATGCGTTTAAAGAATATGCTTTTTCTCAAAAAATTTGTTTGGGTGCTGTTCGCTCAGATGACACGCGAGTTGAATCAGTTGAAGAAATAATGGAGCATACAAAAAAAGGAATGGACATCTTTGGGGAAAAGATTGTTCAATTGGCACCTGACTGTGGGCAAAGATTGCTGCCCAGAGATGTTGCTTTTCAAAAATTGAAAAATCTTGTAAAAGTAGGTGAAAAAATCAATGGTTGATAAGGAAGTCCCCTTAATTGAAGCTAAAAAAACACCACAGAAAGACGTAATCTTAGATCCAAAAGGTTTCTTTGTTATAGAAGTGCATGGAAATGAAATAGGAGTAGAGTATTATACTAACGTATACAAGGAAAATAGGATTGCCTCAGGGAACCTCAAAAAAGTTTTTTCAGGTAAAAAGGCGGATGCACTATCAGATACTATTGTAGAACATGTTCCCGGTCTTAGACCTGAACATTACATGTATATTGGTAGAGAACTTCAGAGAGCTCAGTGCGCTCTTGAAAAAAACAAA
>JAUWOO010000038.1 GCA_030612095.1 Thermoplasmatota archaeon
CTATGAATATTACAACCCAGAGTTAAGTGAGAAGGAAGATAACCCCCCAGATACTAGAATATTATCTGGACCAACAGGAACCATAAAATATAATACTGTAACGTTCTCATGGATTGGATCAGATGATATCTCTTCATCTGAACAACTAGAATACTCATACAAACTGTTGGAATGTGATGCGGAATGGTCACAATGGAAAACTGAAACCTCGGCAACCTATAGTAATCTTCCAGACGGGGAATATACCTTTTTTATAATTACAAAAGACTTCAGAGGTAATATCGATCCAACACCAGCAAACCAAACATTCAAAATCGACCAAGAAACAGAAGATGATGATACAACAAGTCCAGATACAAATATACTATCTGGACCAGCAGGAACAATCTATTGCGACACAGCCACATTTACATGGGATGGATCCGATGATAAAACATCCACAAATGATATGAAATTTTCATACTATCTAACAGGAAAAGATCCAGATTGGTCGGATTGGATGGCGGCAAAATCAAAAACATATGCAAATCTTTCAACTGGAAATTATACTTTCCAAATCAAAGCAAGAGATAATGCAGGCAATATTGATCCAACACCAGCAACAAGGTCATTTACTGCAATTAATAGATTTGCAACTAGAGTTATTGAGTTTAACAATGGTACAGATAATCATCCCAATTATAATGATCCATATGTAACATTAGGCGGACCACGTGGTCTTGGGGACACTATGGGATCACTTCATGTTTTATCATTAGGGATTAATGGAAATATCACACTTGGATTTGATGTAAATATTACAAATGGACACGGAATGGATTTTGTTGTTTTTGAAAACCCCTTTTATATTAATAATCAACCAGGTAAAGTATATGCTGAACTAATGTATGTTGAGGTGAGTACCGACGGAGTGAACTTTGCAAGGTTTCCATCAATTTCAAATACACCATGTTCTGGTTCAATATATCCTGATGATGTGACAAATCTTGCAGGAATATGGCCAGTTTATACAAATGTGGATACAAACGACATTGATCCTTTTAATCCAAACGTTGCAGGAGGCGATGCTTTTGATCTTCAGGATTTAAATAGTAATACACTTGTACAATCTGGACTTGTAGATCTACAAAATATCAACTACATAAGACTAATAGACATACTTGGTAATGGATCAAACCTTGACAGTCGGGGAAATCCAATTTATGATCCAACTGACATGGATAATGGTGCGGATATAGATGCCATTTCTATTATCAACTATATGTGGATAGAATAGAGAAAAAGAGTGGGAATATGTCATTATACAAAAAAACCAAAAATACGAGAAACACCACAAAAAAAATTGTAATGGCTGCAATGTTACTATTTTTGATAGGAATATTAGTTATAGCAACAAATCCCGAGATAGGAAATATATTCATCAGTAAGAATAATCTAGCTGAAACAAACCAAACAGGTTCTTTCTCAGTAAAAATCATAGCCACGGAGAATTTCGGTGAATCAACAATATTTTCCAAAGAGATTGAAATAAAATACGGAGAATCTGCAATGGATGTGTTAAACAAAGTATCTAATGTTACACATAGTTATGGGGGAGGTTTTGTCGAATCAATAAATGGGATTAAATCAACATATTCAGACGGGAAAGAGGAGAAAAAAGATTGGTTTTATTACATCAATGGAGTGCTATCTCCAGTTGGTGCTTCCCACTACATTCTACATCCTGGCGATGTAGAAAGATGGGATTTTCACAATAGTTGGGATGCTGATCGGATAACAACAGCAATTATTGGTGACTATCCTGAACCCTTTGCCCATGGTTTCCGAGGGCAGGTCAGAAATACAACCATTGTGTATTCAGATGAGTTTTATGACAATGCATGTGAACTGCAACAATCGCTAAAACAACACGACATTATTGCTTCAATAAATCTCTTTGAGGATCTTTCAAATAGTGAGAAAATGAACAATAATCTTATCCTTATCGACACATATGATAACAACCTCATCGAGGAACTAAACACAAATGCACGTAGTCTCGGATTGTTTATTGAATTTGGAGAAGACAAACTAACTACCTTTACCAAAACTGGTGAGGAATATCATGTGTTTGATACGGGAGGAGTTATTTTTGCAACAAAAAACCATTGGAACCCGAAAGGTAACTGGAATAGTGAAAATGTAGTGTGGGTAATTTCTGGTGTCACAAATGAAAATGTCACTGAAGCAGCCGAAATTCTAGTAAACAACTACAACGACATAAAAAACTATACAAGTCTTGTTACTTTTGATGAAACAATCTATAAGGTGCCTTAGTTGAAATTAGCATATCAAGATAAAAAAACACCCGTGCATAGACTTCACCCAGTTTGCAAAATTATTTGGGTTTTAGCAGTGATAGCAGGAAGTATACTTATCAATGATCCGATTTTATTAGTATTGCTCTTTATCTCTACTATCCCATTCGTAATAATTGGAAAAATTGTAAAGGAGTGGGGTTCATTTGTCAAACTTACTCTATGGCTCTCAATTTTTATTGCAATAATAAACATGCTGGCAAGCCAACATGGATCGCATATCCTGTATAGTAGCCCTATGCTACCCATTTTGGGAACTATTAACATAACCTTAGAATCCATCATCTTTAGCATAGGAATGTCTATTCGTCTTTTGGCAACCATTTCTGCATTTGCAATACTTACCCTCACGATTAACCCTGACGATCTGCTACAGACAATTCTCTTGTTAAAAATCCCCTATCGAACCGTACTTACAACCTCGATTGCCATACGTTTTATTCCATGCCTGTTTACTGATCTGGACACTCTTCAAAGTTCCCTTCAAACACGAGGATACCAAATGGCTGAGGGAGGATTCCTCACCAGAATTAAACGACGAGCCATTATAATTCCATCACTACTTTCAAATTCTCTTGAAAGATCAATCCAATCCGCAGAAGCAATGGAGTCACGAGGATTTGGGTCCAAAGGAGGAAAGACATTCTATAATGTCATTCAAACAACACGAACTGATTATTTTTTTATAGCATTATCACTGTCTTTGTTTGCATTATTTGCAATAATGTGGATACTAAGGATTGGTACGTATGAATATTATCCCAATATTACACCTATTGCCATTACAATTTCCTATGTCTCCGTCGCCTTGTTTCTAGTGCTTTCAGCTGCATCTCCAGCTATTTTCTCGCCGTTAAAGAAGGTGATCGATCTTGATTGAATTTAAAGATCTGACATTCAAATATGCAGACAGCAGTAACACAGCACTTAGTAATATATCATTATCAATTAATGATTCGGAATTCATTCTAATAACCGGCCCATCAGGATGTGGCAAGTCAACACTTTGTAGATGTATAAATGGACTAGTACCGTCATTCTATGGGGGAGAAATATGTGGATCAGTTGAAGTGCAAAACATTGATGCACTTCGCACCCCGACAAAGGACATGGCAAAAACAGTGGGAATGGTATTTCAGGATCCCGAGAACCAACTTATTGCAACAGATGTGGAACGGGAAATTGCATTTGGTCTGGAGAATCTAGGTTTACCCAAGACCATTATGGTAAAAAGAATAGAAGAAGTTCTGGATACTGTTGGTATCGATCATCTACGTCATCGCCAGTTATCGACTCTGTCAGGCGGTGAGAAACAAAAAACAGCAATAGCATCTGTTTTAGTATTGCATCCAGAAATTCTAGTGCTAGACGAACCTACATCGGAGTTAGATCCAAAGGGGGCCGAGGAAGTAATTCAGCTAGTAAAAAGACTAAATGAAGAGTTGGGCTTAACTGTTATACTTGTCGAACATAGAATAGATCGAGTTTTGCAATCTGTAGATCGTCTGATCGTTATGGATAGCAGTGAAATAACATACGATGGTAAACCCAGGGGGTGGATAAATTTGGCCGAAAACAAGCTACCTCTCGTTGGAATTCCACCCATAACCCACCTAAGTGTAGAACTTAAACAAAAAGGTATTGATACGAAAATTCCTCTAACGATAAAAGAAGGTAGGCAAATTTTTTCACCGATTTTAAAAGATAATAAATGGAAAAAACCCATACAAACTCATCCTCACAAAAGCAAAAACATCACTAGTTGTATTGCAAAAGCCAGAAAACTATGGTATAAGTATCCAGATGGAGCAGTTGTTCTCAAAGACATAACTATTGATATTTTCAAAGGCGAATTTATTGCCCTTATTGGAAGGAACGCATCTGGAAAGACCACTCTTGCAAAACTGCTAAACGGGTTGTTAAAACCATCGAAGGGGAAGGTTGAGATAAATGGAATAGACACGACAAGGACAAAAGTTGAAAATCTTGCCAAATGTGTTGGATATGTGTTTCAAAATCCTAATGTGCATCTTTTTGCAGATACAGTAGAAGAAGAAATCACATTTATGATGAACAATTTAGGTTTTTCATCTAAGATGATTGAGGAATCACTCGATAAAGAACTAAAACAATTCAATCTCGAATATTGTCGCTATGCATACCCTCGCTCTTTAAGCACAGGAGAAAAACAAAGGGTTGCACTAGCCTCTGTTCTTGCTGCAAAGCCGCAACTATTAATATTGGATGAACCGACCCGTGGACTCGATTACGGATTAAAAAAGAATCTCATGAATTATTTGATTGAATATAGAAAAAATGGGGGAACGGTCATTCTGATAAGTCACGATATTGAACTTATAGCTGAATTTGGTGAGCGTGTTGTTCTAATGAGTGAAGGTAAAATCGTGGCAGATGGAAACAAACACCAGGTTCTTGCAAATTCCCTTCATTTCTCTCCTCAAATTAATAGACTTATACAACCGTTCACAAAATACGGAATATCTTCAGACATATTAACTGTTGAAGAAATTATGCAGGGTTTTAAATGAAAAAGATTCATATCTTCGCATTGCTGGCTTCAATCATTACCATCATCGTTTTTATAATAATTAGTAAGAATGGCAGTTATGACACATGGAGCATAGGAACTCTTCTCATAATAGTTACAACTATGGGAATAATGTTTTTCCAATTTGAAAAGGGGAAAATAACATCAAAGGAGATATCTCTTATTGCAATACTCAGTGGTGTTTCAGCCATTTCTCGAGTTCCTTTTGCAGCAATACCAAGTGTTCAACCATGCACATATATAATTATTTGCACAGGCTATGTATTTGGACCAGTAGCTGGTTTTATGGTCGGAGCTACTACGGCACTTGTTTCAAATATATTTTTAGGACATGGACCATGGACTATTTTTCAAATGTTTGCATGGGGGATAGTTGGAGTAACTGCTTCAATATTGCCAAAACTGAAAATTAAAAGCGCAGGAGTAATAATCTTTGGAATTGCTTGGGGATATCTGTTTGGCTGGATTACCAATCTATGGATCTGGCTAGCATATGTATATCCTCATACTTTCTCCACCTTACTAGTTACTATGGGTGCCAGTCTAGGATTTGATACCCTTCATGCGCTTGGCAATGCAATCTTTCTAGCAGTTCTTGGAGAAAAAACAATCACAATATTTCAGAGATATAAGAATCGTTTTCATATAAAATATCGATTTAAGATAGAGAAAGAACCATCATCAATGAGTGATTGTACCATTGAACCTTCAAATTCATAATCGATAACATCCAACGACATGTAAGAAAATATGGGGAAAACATATATTCTCAGAACATCATTTATACCCCGACTTATCCTTACAAAAACATTATTATATTATTAAAGGTACAATATATATTAATGTAGTAAAAATAATTGTTTAACGGGGAACAAATGCAGATTAATAAATTAGGGGCAGCATATTTAATTCTAATACTGTTAGTATCCTCAGTGTTAACAATATCTGTTTCCTCGGAAGGCAATCCACCTCCTTTTTGGAACGAGAGTTGGCCATATAGACAAGAAATCAAAATTCCCGTATCAACTGATAATCCTTATGCAAAATATCAACCAATTGATACAAGAATTGAATTCGAAAAAAATTGTTGGGCAAAGAATGAAAATGAGCATTCGGTTCGAGTTTGTTGTTGGGATGGGGATACATGGCATGAATTAGAATCCCAGATATATCATCTGAACTTTACAGATGTTGACCACATATATAGTTGCGGATTAGTATTTCTCATACCTGAGATAGCAGATGGAAAAGAACGATACTTTATATACTATGACGATAACGAAAAACCGTCACCAAACTATATAGATCACGTAAGTATCGATGATGAATATTATTATTATGAACCAATATCTGGAATTTCTGTGGAAGGAGACTACTACAAAATTACTGAAGATAACTATATTATCTATATAGTGGGACAAAAAGGACAAGTTATGGACCGTAAACTTTCCCAATGTGTCATAAAAATGAAACACAATACGGGAAAATTCGAAATCATGAACTCTGACATTCTAGCATCATTTGCATTCTCATACCATCATGGTGTTGAGAACAAGCATGAAATCTCGTCAGATCAACTGCTTGTATCTAAAGAAATAGCCGTCGATGGTAACTTGATGGTAGAACTTGGTATTATTAGTGAATCCTCAAATAAGGAACTTCGTACAACAAATATCTATAAATATTACTACTGTCCAACCATCGATAAACGCATAAGTGTTAAAGTGAACCACGAGGTTTTAGAGGATGTATTGGTAAAGGGCATAGTAAATGTCGATGGGCGATATGGCGCATTACTTTCATTAAAATCTAAAAGCATTGCAATAAAGAAAATGTGTTTTGGGGAAATACTTTCATATATACATGTTTATGGAGAAAATGACAGAATCAAAGAGTATAAAATGAATAAAAATCCAGAAGGCAAAGAACGCGAATGGATAATATCCTACTCCGATGACTGTGATATTGGAAGAGATGCATGGATTTCCTATGACGAGGGGGATTCTGGTAAGTGTCATGCTATTCTCTTCTCTTCTAACGAAGGTATTGTTAAACAGGGAACAAGCGAAAGAGATGGTATAGAGGTAAAGGTAGCAGTGAGAGAATATCTTGATGTTGTTGGAACTGAAGTTGATTATGCATCCATTGCATTTGGTAGAAATTCATATGAAAAAGGCGACGATCATGATGTGAACATTCCAGATGATCTTAAAGTTGAGTTTGATGCTGAGTTTTTTACGGTAGAAGATGGAAACTATGAAGATGTGTCTGAAGAGGGAAAGCTCTTTCGTACACTTGTTAAACATCGTTATGAATATGGAGATGATTTGTTTGAAGGAGATCAAAATATACACACCCTTACAATAATTCCCCACATGAGTGGTAGAATAATATCATACCCGTATTTAGTAAACCTGACTGGACTTGCCCTTCCAGTCACATGGGTAGAATTGTATCAAAATGACACTTTAATCTCATCAGGTGCTGCCCATAAACCGTTTATTGGATTTCAAACAATAAAGTTTCCCAAGCTTATTCCTGGAGAATACATTATCAAAATATATCGTAAAATTGAAAATGATACTAAGAATTATATCGGAGTGGGATCAGTTAAAATAAAAGAAGACATAGTTCTACATATCTATTGTACATGGCAAAAAAGCATTAAACTAACCACCCATGACCAACATGATAAACACATAAGAGATATAGAGTTGGTTCTGCTAAATGACAACATCATTGTCTTAAAGAATATTACAGGGGATGCCAAAGAGACAACACTGAATGTTCCCTTCAATCTTTTTGATTCATATGCACTACTAAAAGGTAAACAGATTAAAGGAAAAATGCTGAATTTTCCTTTCAATTTATCTGATCCATATGTGCTGAAAGCATTTTACAAAGGTTTTATCATTTATGATGATGAAATAACAAGGTTGCAAAAATCGGCAGACATAGGTATAGATCTTTATGATCTAACCGTAAATATAGAGGATAAATTAGGTTTACGTCCAGGCGTGGATGTCAGACCGTTTTTAACTAGCTCTGATATGTACAGACCTCTTGAGATAATACCCAAAGATATGGGAAATGGCAAATATTTATTCGAAAGATTACCAGCTGCGACATATGAATTTCAGATATCATATGGAGCCTTTTCGGATAGAAAAACCATACGTGTACCAGAAGATGGTAATCATGTAAACATTAGATTCACTGCAAATTTCGATCTCACCGCTGAATTACTTAATTCTCGCGGGGAACACATTCAAGAGGTAAATCGCAAGATAGAGATCATTAGAGGCGGATGGGAAATACATGAACCTGTATCATCTGGTGAAATCATTTCACTGCCTCCTGGCAAGTACACTATTAATGTTTATTCAGAAAGTAAATTAATCGGATCAAAAAGCATAGAACTAACAAACGACAGAAATATAAAAATTGTTACGACAATTGAATCAATTCTGCCAACCATAGTTACAGGTATAGTTTTGATATTCATTGGGGAACTTGTTGTACTGCTCCTTCTTTTTAAAAAAATATCATTAAACTCATTCTTAAAATTGATGGCCATGGCAATCATACTTGCATCTTTGTTTCAACCTTGGTGGATGTTGGACGCTTCAAGTGGTGAACATTTAGCCGAAAAGAACAGTGCAATGTATATAATTCCACCAACAATGATAGATAGCATTACATACGAAGACAAATTATATCTTGATCTTGCTACAATACCAGAAGTATTCACAAATTTTCTGGAAATACTATTGATCATCGTTTGTTCTGGCCTTATTTTAATGGGAGTCAGTTTTATACCAAATGTTGTGTTGAGAAGACATTTTTCCCTGGGATTGATATCTGCTAGCATCTTGTTTCTCATTTTAGTATCTGCTGCATTTTCTTTTGGCATGTCGAAAATATGCGAGATGAGTCTTGGCAGTCTGCAAGGTGAAGGAATATTGGACATAACACTACCAACTGGTGAAACTGCTTATATGGCTGCCAGTTGGGGCCTAGGAATCGGCTTTTATCTTTGCATTGTTCCAACTCTCATTCTTGTGGCTGCTGGCACCATAGATTTCTTGGGAAAAAAGAAATGGTTAAAGCTATCTTTTACAAAAAAATAATGCAAACTTACTTTTTTGATAAGTTCTTCAATCTATCTACACCACCTATATTTTTTATTATATTATACACTGATTCAGGGACAAGGTCCACCCATGATTCATCATTTATGATTCTTCTACGTATTTCTTTTCCAGAATATTTGTCCCGGTCATACAAAGGTGTTTCTTTAACAACATATCCTTTCTTTGAGAATAGACGTTTTGTAAGAGAATTATTTGAAAGAACAACATCAAAATCCGATATAATCGATACGACATGATCCACCCATTTAGGATAGTTGTGTATATCTGGTATTAACACCACCCTGTAGTTTTTTACCCCTATTTTCTCTAGAGATTCTTCTATCATACGCTTTCGTTCGTCTGAGGTAAAAGGATTCTCTAAAGTATTACCATATTGGGATGATCCCATTCCTATGATAATTTCACCATATTCGGCACACACACCTTGTATTAATTGCAGATGCCCGTTATGGAATGGTTGAAAACGTCCTATAAGTAAGGAAGCCATATCAAAACAAAAAGGGAATGCAGAGAATTGATATAAAACATTACTCTTTTTCCAATGAGGATCCGGAGAAATCATGGCTCTTCTGTTCTTTTTTTCTGAAATCTTGGGAAGCTGAGATTTTTTTCTCCGATTCTAACTCGACTTTTCCAGTTACCTTTGGAGGTCTCATGTTTTTCAGCCTTCTAAGCAACTCATCCTTGCCCGCACCAGTAAGAGCATTCTCTAGGACATCGTTTAACGTTTCAACTGGGATAACCTCTATCTTTTCAGCATATTTATCCTCGATAAGGACATCGTTAAGATTCGATTTTGGAATTATGACTTTTTTGATGCCCGCCTCTGCGGCTGCTTCAACCTTCGCCGTAACACCACCAATGGGGAGAACAGTACCTCTAATGCTAAGGGAACCAGTCATGGCCACATCCTGTCTTATGGGTACACCCTCCATTGCAGAAATGACTGCAGTTATGACAGATAGACTTGCTGAATCTCCCTCTAGCCCCTCATAAGTACCAATAAATTGAATGTGTATATCATGGTTAGAGATATCTCTGCCCATGTATTTTTTGGCTATTGCAGATATGTTGAGAACTGATTCCCGGGCAATTTCACCGAGTTTTCCAGTGGCTATAATTCGCCCCTCTGATCGAGATCCTGCAGGTGTAACCTCTGCAACAATAGGTAGTATCATGCCAGAGAATTCACTCATGGAAGGATCTGCAGAATGCACAGCCAACCCGTTGACCACACCTATCTCTTCCCCATGTATTCTAAAAGAACGATAATCTTTACGTTGCTCAATAGCCCTATCCACAACTTGCTGTTCCAAGGATTTTGCTATTTTCTTTGCTTGTAATACATGTTTCTGTGTTACAATTTTATCTCCCTTTTCAAAAGCTATATCTCCAGCAGCTCGAATCAGACCGCCTAGTTCTCTAAGGCGTAGAGACAGTTTACCCTTCCTGCCTGCACGTCTCTGGGCCTCATGAATAATCTCAGCAACAGCATCCTTATCAAAATGAGAAATCTTACCATCTTTATCAATCTCCTGAGCAACAAAACGGATGAGCTTCTCCCTATTTTCATCATTATCACCCATACTGCTGTTCAGATAAATCTCATAACCATATCCTCTTATCCGGGATCGTAGAGCTGGATGCATTCCTTTAAGTGCATCCAGATTCCCTGCGGAAACCAAGATGAAATCACATGGCACTGGTTCAGTTTTAACCATAGCCCCAAAGCTTCTGTCGGATTGGCCAGTAATCTGAAATTTTTTCTCCTGGATTGCAGTAAGAAGATGCTGCTGAGATGGCAGATTCAATGTATTAATTTCATCAATGTACAACACACCCTTATGCGCTCTATGTATTGCTCCTGCCTCAACAAGCTGATGCGGAGGAGTCTCCAGACCAGCAGATTGAAAAGGATCATGTCTTACGTCTCCAAGTAGAGCACCAGAATGGGCAGCGGTGGCATCAAGAAAGGGCGGTGTATCGGTTTTATCATGAGCAACCAAGATTTTTGGAACCTGATGTAACTCCTGACGTTGCGTTAACGCACCTCTTGAAAATATCAGAAAAATCATAACCGCGGCGATGACACCAAAAATCGCATATTCAATATGTATTTCACCACCATCTCCAGAGAGGATCGGGAAAATCGCTGCAAATATAGAAAGGGCAATAATCATAAAAACAATGGTTATAATCATGCTACTTTGTTGTTCTTTTTTCTTTTTGGCTTCTGCCCTCTGAACTTTAACAATCTCTTTTGCCTTACCACCGGGAACAACCCGTATGTGTGGTGTATTAGAGTCGTCATTATTAGGATAAGCAATTATGTCTTCCAACTCTTCCTTGGGCAGGAACGCAGTCATTGCCCGAGCTACCATGGATTTTCCAGTACCTGGATCGCCGATAAGCATAACATGACGTTTCTGCTCTGCAGCCTTCCTAACAATGTCGCCAGCTTGATCCTGACCTATAACTTGATCCAACAAACGTTCAGGAACATCTATATCCTCAGTAGTTTTAAAGTTCTGAGATTTAATCCAACTATCAATAGACTGCATTTCCTCTTTACCAGAGTCCTTTGAAGATTTTTCATTTTTATTTTGTTCCTCTGTCACCCTATTCACCATATCAACAAAATCATTACGATATATAGCAACATTCTATCTAAATATCTTACGCTGCCGAATAATAGATGCATATATCAACTTTTCCTTATTCAGATATCCTGATGCTTTGCTACAAAAACGTTTCATTTTAAAAAGTACCATATCAATAGAGACATAATACCAATTACTACAAAAAATATCCAAAGGATGTATCCTATTCTAATACGAACAAGCCATTTTGCTTTTTTCTCAGGAGTATCAAAAAATCTTCCCAATATAGGATCTTCATCTAATGATGTCATATTAAGCCTTTTTTGATTCCAGTATATTCTTAATCCGTTTTCTTCTAAAGAAGTCCTCTCGCTCTCGTTCCTCTAACTGCATCTCGATATATTTCCGAGTGGCATATAGCTTAGGAATTAAAGTGTTTTCTAAAACGTTGACTCTTCTTTTGGTTTTTTCTATTTCAACTGCTATAGATTTAATGCCACCTTCAAGATCTGCAAGTTGAATTAATCTTGACACGAGAGCATTAAACTTTATCTGTGCATCATCAAGTTTTGAGCAAGTTTCAAAAAAACCATAAGTTGGTTTAATGGTGGTTTTTATATCATCTGCATTCATTTTAGGTATTTTCACACCCATTATATTGTCATTCTCAAAAGATATCTCGCCCACGTCTTCGGTTAGTCGCGATATATCATCAACCTTTTTTTCACCCATGATCATCTGGGCTTGTATAAGTGATAAAAATGCTCCCTCAAATTCTTCATCCATTTCACCAGATAACTTGTTTCTTTTCTCAATTATATCAAAGAATCTTTCAACTAATGCATCACGTTTTTCCTCGAGTAATTTGTGCCCCTTCTCGGCTAACATAAGTTTTTTCCGAATTTCAAGAAGTTCCATTCTTGTTGGGTTTACGCCATCAAGTATTTGTTCGACCATTTCTATTACTCTTCTTTTCC
>JAUWOO010000002.1 GCA_030612095.1 Thermoplasmatota archaeon
AGATGCTTTCAGCTCTTATCCGTTGGAGCGTGGCTGCCCAGCGATGCCCTGTCGGACAACTGGTAGACTAGAGGCTCCAGAGCCCTGTTCCTCTCGTACTAAAGGCTCTTTCCCTTCAGACACCTAACACCTCAACCGAAAAGCAACAAACCTGTCTCACGACGGTCTAAACCCATCTCACGATCCCTTTTAATGGGCGAACAACCCCACCCTTGGCAGCTTCTGCACCACCAGGATAGGAAGAGACGACATCGAAGTAGCAAGCCTTCAGGTCGATATGAACTCTTACTGAAGACAACTCAGTTATCCCCGGGGTAACTTTTCTGTTATCAATCACCCCCATAAAAGAGGTTGATTGGTTCGCTAGGCCCTGCTTTCGCAACGCGGATTGTTATTGGTCCAATCCGTGTAAAGCCACCTTTTACCCTTGCATTCTACAGGAGGTTTCTGAACTCCTTGAGGTGACCATTGGGCACGCTTGATATCCTTTCGAGCGTGTGGCGCCCCACCCAAACTACCCACCAATCGGTGTTCTATTTCTAGTTAGTGACGCGACAAAAGAAGGGTGGTGTCCCATTGGTGCCTCCACTTAAGCTAGCGCCTAAGTTTCGACGGCTACCACCTACACTTCACGTCAATTACCGTATCACAACGACAGGCTGTAGTAAAGCTCCACGGGGTCTTCGCTTCCTTCTAGAAGGTACTGGACTGTGCGCCAGTAAGTCAATTTCACCGGCTTCAAGGCGGGGACAGTAGGGCTCTCGTTAAGCCACTCATGCAAGCCGCCAATTAAGCGGCAAGGTATTACGCTACCTTAAGAGGGTCATGGTTACCCCCGCCGTTTAACGGTCCTTCGTCCCCTTGAACGGGGTTTTCAGATACCGTCACTGGGCAGGATTCGGCGACCATACACATCCTTTCGGACTTGCGGTCACCTGTGTTTTTAATAAACAGTCGGAGCCCCCTAGTCACTGAGACCTGCTTTCCACAAAGCAGGCATCCCTTCTACCAAAGGTACAGGACCATTTTGCCGAATTCCCTCGCCTGAATTAAGCCGACACACCTTAGCTTTCTTAGCTAGGGGCACCTGTGGCAGTTCTCGGTACGGATCCACAAACTACATCTTAAATCTCTTTTCACGGGCACCTGGGATAAACCTAATCCGCCTAAAAGTGGCAGATTCATCACGCTTTGGTCAAGTTCTCACCATTACGGTACTCCCCCAACTTAATACGCTTAAACAGACAGACAAGCCTGCTAAGTCTACCCGGATGCGTCAAAATTTAAACAAATGCTTGTAAAGTACAGGAATATTAACCTGTTTCCCTTTCGACAACTTCGGTTAAGAGTTGCCTTAGGACCGACTAACCCTCGACTGATGAACATCGTCGAGGAAACCTAGCCCTTTCGGTGGTAGAGATTCTCACTCTACTTTAGCTGCTACTTTTGCCAGGATTCTCGTTCGAACGCGGTCCACTTGACCTCACGGCCAAACTTCTACCCACGCACGACGCCCCCCTACTCAATTTCCTTTTAGGAATGCTTATGTATCGGTGATCAACTTAGCCCCGTCCATTTTCGAGGCATACGACCTCGACCAGTGAGCTGTTACGCTTTCTTTAAAGGATGGCTGCTTCTAAGCCAACCTCCTGGTTGTCTGAGGTTATAAACACTCTTTATCTATGACACTTAGTTGATACTTGGGGACCTTAACACAAGGCTGGGTTGTTTCCCTTTTGGACATCAAGATTACCCCAGATGCCCTCACTACCCTGAATCTACGATGATTGCACATTCGGAGTTCAACAAGATGCCGAGGAATTTCTTCCCCTAAACACCCAATTGGTGCTCTACCACACAATCCATCTCCTCAGAGATCTACCTACGAGTAGTCTCGGGGGGAACCAGCTATTACCAGTCTAGATTGGTCTTTTGCCCCTATACGCAGCTCATCAGAACGATTTGCACATCAGTACCTGTTCGGTCCTCCACCCCGTTTTCACAGGGCTTCAACCTGGCCACGCATAGATCGACTGGCTTCGGGTCTCTAAGTAATGACTACAGGCGAGCACACCCTGTCCCTTGTTGCCTGCGGACATTTGCTTTCGCTATGATTACGGATTCTTCATCCTTAATCTCGCCATTACCCGGAACTCCCTGGCCCATTATTCGAAACGCACGATAAGACACTGCTCCACTACCAAAAGTAGTTTCGTCGCTTTCATGCCTTATCAGTCTGTAACCATTTAGTTTCATGCTCTTTGCACCTCCCGCAAGGGGTACTTTGCAACTTTCACTCACGCTACTACTGCGCTATCGGTCTCGAGTTGTATTTAGGGTTGGAAGTTTATGTCTCCCACATTCACGCGCGATATCCAACGCACGCTACTCTGGATATTCAAAAATCTCCCTCTGGCTTACCTTTACAGGGCTATCACCCTCTATGGCGCCCCATTCCAGGGGACTTCAAGTTAACCAGTTAGGAAGTAAATGAATCCAAACTCCACATCTCCTCATACTCATCGCATGAGGATTCGGTTTGCCCTATTGGGTGTTCGATCGCCTTTACTAACCCAATCTCTATTGATTTCTTTTCCTCTGCCTACTTAGATGTTTCAATTCGGCAGGTTCCTCTTCACTAGTGTGAATATCGCCTAAGCGATAGGATGTCCCATTAGGTAATCTCCGCATCATAGGCTCCTTGCGCCTACACGGAGTAATATCGCGGCTTGGCACGACCTTCTTCAGCACTCGAGCCGAGCAATCCACCAAATGGCTTAATATTCTGGCTCAATTTACGTCCAGGTTGCGTATGCAATCCATTGCCGTAGCAATGGCAACGATTATCAACAATGATAACTACCTTCTAACAGGCTATCATGTCTACGTTCTTACCAACTAATTTTTGAGGAGTAGTTAGCGATATTTTTCGATGGAAAATCGTAGTGGACCGGATGGGATTTGAACCCATGGCCTCCTGCTTGCAAAGCAGGCGATCTTCCGCTGATCTACCGGCCCAACCTATCTGATAAAATATCAGTCGGTGAGCTGATAGCAGTTAATATATTTTTTGATCGACGTATGTTTTTAGTGTTTGGTCCACCCGGTTTTAATTTCGTAGGAGGTGATCCATCCGCAGGTTCCCCTACGGATACCTTGTTACGACTTAACCCCGCTTACTAAGCCTAAGTTTGAACGTAGCAAAAACTACATCCTCACTCAAACCCAACTCGCATGGTTTGACGGGCGGTGTGTGCAAGGAGCAGGGGCATATTCACCGCGGGATGTTGATCCGCGATTACTACGGATTCCAGCTTCATGAGGGTGAGTTTCAACCCTCAATCCGAACTACGACTAGGTTTCGAGATTACCTTCACCTCTCGGTGTTGAAGCTCATTGTCCTAGCCTTTGTAGCGCGCGTGTAGCCCGGAGGATTCAGGGCATACTGACCTACCGTTGCCCTCGCCTTCCTCTGACTTATCGCCAGCGGTTTCTCTAATGTGCCCGGTAAGCGAACTTACCAGTAGCAATTAAAGATGAGGGTCTCGTTCGTTGTCTGACTTAACAGAACGCCTTACGGTACGAACTGACGGCGGCCATGCACCACCTCTCGGAAAATCAGGCAAGGTCATCAGCCTGGCCTTCATGTAACCGTCGCCTCCGGTGAGTTTTCCGGCGTTGAATCCAATTAAACCGCACGCTCCACCCGTTGCTGTGCTCCCCCGCCAATTCCTTTAAGTTTCAGTCTTGCGACCGTACTTCCCAGGCAGCTTGCTTAACAACTTCTCTCCGACACTAGTTGGGCTCGGAGCCCAACTAACATCAAGCAAGCAGCGTTTACACCCTGGACTACCCGGGTATCTAATCCGGTTTGTGCCCCAGGGCTTCGTCCCTCACCGTCAGACCCGTTCTAGCTAGACGCCTTCGCCACTGGTGGTCCCCCTAGGATTACAGAATTTCACCTCTACCCCAGGAGTACCTCTAGCCTCTCCCGGTCTCAAGTTTAGCAGTCTACCCGGAAGTCGTATAGTTAAGCTACACGATTTACCCAGGCATTTACTAAACCGGCTACGGACGTTTTAGGCCCAATAATAATGATCACCACTTGAGCTGCAGGTATTACCGCGGCGGCTGGCACCCGTCTTACCCAGCCCTTACTCTCTCTGCGTTTTAAACAAAGAAACAGTTTACTCTTACGAGCAAACACTTGGGATTCCCTCATCGCGCTTTCGCACAGTGTGAAGTTTTCGCGCCTGCTGCGCCCCGTAGGGCCCGATATCGTGTCTCAGATATCGTCTCCGGGTTATTGCTCTCACAACCCGTATCCGTCGTAGGCTAGTCAGGTCTTTACCCTGACTACAACCTGATAGTCCGCAGACTCATCCTTAGGCGCCGGAGCTTTCAATCTAAATGCATTCCAGCATCCTAGATCTATGGAGTATTATCCTCAGTTTCCCGAGATTATCCTCCACCTAAGGGCAGATTATCCACGTGTTACTGAGCCGTCAGCCGAGGGCCGAACCCTCTCGACTCGCATGGCTTAGTCGAATCCCAATAGCAGTGACCTCCGGCAGGATCAACCGGAATCTGGCACACTATTATTTATATTAATTTTGAATTGGTGGGTGAACCAAAATTCACCAACACACGTCGATCGTCAGATTCAAGAGTGCGCAAAATCCCCCAAAGGGCATCTTGTTTTTCTTGAACCTCCACATACACTAGCTGTAACCCAAAACTGAAGCAATCCATTCACAGATGTGAGCGATACCTCACCCTCATGGATCGACCGGAAAGGTCTGGGTCATATACTCGGATTTAAAACGTATATGATAACCCTATATAAAGGTTACATAGGAAATTTTTGTCGCTGTCACCCAACAACCACAAAAGATAGTAGGTGCCGGGCGTAATTACATAACCACCCTGTAATACAGCAGAGGGGAAGAAATGCAACTAATATCGCGACATATATTCGATACCATGGTTGTCCTCTTTTTCATTTCTTGACATTACGTCTGTTCGATCAGAGAGGGACCCTATATTGGCATCAATCTGTCGCCTTGACCTTGCCTCTCCAATCATCATAATCAAGGAGATCTTCGTATCAAGGCAACATAAAGCATCTAAAACGTTACTAATATTGATTTTGGTGAAAATGAGTACTTACTGCCTATATTTGTTCATCTCATTTCTCAGAGACAATGCAGTATTCCTAGATGAATCGGCAAAATTTTCATCATTTCCAGCAAAAATTATCCCACGAGAGGAGTTTATAATTGCCATTTCTCCCTTTTTATTTGTCCCACAGCTTATGGTTTTTTCAACATCCCCGCCTTGTTTACCTATACCAGGTATTAACAAAGGGATATCCTCGCCTAAAATATCGCGTATCGTCCTTAACTCGTCAGGATATGTGGCACCTACAACTGCCCCACAGTTACCATAACTGTTCCATTCCTTTATTTTACTGGCAACCATCTGATATATGGGGGTTTTTGAAACCATAATATCCTGAAAATCAACAGCCGAAGGATTAGACGTCCTACAAAGAATGAAACTGCATTTATCTTTATATTCTAGAAATGGCGTAATTCCATCTTTTCCCAGATATGGATTTACGGTTGTTGCATCAGCTCCAAACGCCTCAAATATCGACCTAGCATATTTACGAGCAGTATTGCCAATATCATTTCGTTTTCCATCTAGAATTATAACAATGTTTTTTGGTATATATTCAATTGTCTTTTCCAATAATTCATAACCTTCCTTTCCAAAAACTTCATAAAAAGCCATATTTAATTTGTAGGCACATACAATATCTTTTGTGGCATTTATAATCGATTTGTTAAAGTCAAAAAGAGGTTTCCTACTAGTTTCAAATAAAAACTTTGGCATCTTTTCCTTGTCAATATCAAGACCGACACACAATAGACTATTATTTTCACAAACAATATTGTGCAATTTTTCTCTGAAATCCATATAATTTCCCAATTGTCGTTAATGTAACTTCGCATATAAAAAGATAGATAAAAGATGATTTTCTAGTTAGATATTTAATGACAGACAGAATACAGCATTTTAGATGAAAGTAATCTATGGCGTATGCTCCTGGGGACTTGGACATGCAACAAGATCTCTACCAGTAATACGGAAGTTAATAGATGAGGACAATAAGGTAACAATCATAGCCAACGGTAGATCTCTAGAATTACTGAAAAAGGAGCTTGGAGAAGATATAGAATATATAGATATACCAGACTACCCAATGCTGCTATCAGAAAACTCACGACAGTTCATGGCAAAAAGCGTGATTTATTGGCCATTATTCATAAGAAAAATGCAATCTGGTCTTAGCACACTGACAAAAATGCTAGAAACAAAAGAATGTGACGTTATAGTATCTGATGCACGATATGACATCTACAGTAAAAAAATCCCCTCATTTTTCATCTCACACCAGATGAGAATAATGAATCCACTTCGCATAAAAATGCTAGAAACGGGCAGTGAAATATTTAATTTATTTTTCTTTAAACGATTCCGTGGAGTAATAGTACCAGATTATAAAGAAGATAATTTATCTGGAGATCTCTCACATAATCTCAAAAAAATTGATGAGGAAAAAATACACTATGTTGGTGTTCTCTCAGATTTTAAAAAGAAACGCACGAAAAAGGACATTGATTATCTAATATCCATTTCAGGACCAGAACCACAGAGAACAATGCTTGAAAAAAAACTCTTATCGCAGGTAGATCAACTGGATGGAAACGTTGTCATAACTTTGGGTAAAGCAGAAAAAAAAGATAATTTGAATAGAAAAAACATCGAAACATATTCATTTTTAACAAAGGAAAAACGAGAGGACTTTTTGAACAGGTCAAAGCTTGTTATCTCACGTAGTGGTTATTCTACAATACTAGATTTAACGGTAATAGGTGCAAAAGCATTAATGACTCCCACACCTGGACAGATAGAACAGGAGTATCTGTCACAATATCATAACAAAAAAGGCACATTTTATTCGGTAAATCAAAGCGATATATATCTTAAAGAGGACGTAGAGATTGCGAAAAAAACAACAGGAATTAAGAGAAAGTGTGATGTCAAAAAAACTGTTGAAAATATTATAAACGTAATCTCTTCAACTGAAAAAAGTCCATTTAAATAGGATTATTTTATTAGGGTGGAGAATATATACAACAAATATACGCTGTGAGAGGAGAAGGTTGGAAATCATTTCAAAATTAAGAGAAATCACAAAAAACTGGGTTTTCTGGTTAATTCTGGTTACAGGTATCGCTATAATTGTAAGATCACTACCTGCCTGGACCAATGCTGCATGGGGATGCGATTTTGGGATATATTACAGCCTTACAAACTCGCTTGTAGAAAGTGGAGAGTTGTTTAATTCCTATTATGGATGGGGCGGTTCTTATCAATACTTCCCAGTATTGTATGCCATAACTGGTGTTGCTCATTGGGTCACTGGAATAGATGTGCTTACTATCATGCCAAAGATTGCTCCCATTTTTGGCGGTCTCTCAATAATGGTTTTTTACTTTATTGTACGTGAATTGACAGGTAACAAAAAAATGGCTATACTTTCCAGTCTGCTTCTTGCAGTACTGCCATTTCATGCCTATCAGACAAGCCATGCATCACCTTTGACAATGGGACATTTCTTCATGATGCTTTCAATATATCTCTTTATAAAATATCGACAGGATTTCAGATACATAATTCCATTATTTATCTCCACGATACTTTTGATAATGTCCCATCATCTGACAACATACTTCTATCTCATTTCTCTAGTGTTTATTGTATTTGTTGAAAATGCAAGCAGAAAAGAATGGGCACCTTCCTTGAAGCTTGATGTTCCGTATATTTTATTGGCAAGTGGCCTTATATTTTCCTATTGGGCATTTATCGCAACTCCGGTATATGAAAGTTTTATGAACACAGGAATCGCATTAGGATCAATGTCAATAGAATCTAACGTTACAATAGCTCTATTTTATATGTTGTTTTTTTCATCGTTTGGAGTCATTTGGTTAAAAAGAAGGTTTAATATATTCTTTGAAAGGGAAGATGCTACTGTCAACTCTTGCATAGTGAAGTTTTCAATAACATTGATAATAGGTCTAACAGCAATGGGCATTTTTTCAATATTTAAGATGCCGTGGACAAACTTCAGTTTAACACCTCTTTCGATAATATATTCTATACCTTTACTCCTCATTTTTGGATTTGGAGTTGCGGGTTTTAGACACACCCAATTCATAAAGAACGGTTTTTTTATCCGCGGATGGCTTATGGCGATACTATTATCATTTACATATGGGCTAGTAACCAATAGTTGGACACTATATCCCCATAGACATCTTGAATATATGATGGCGCCCCTAAGTATAATGTCAATATATGGCATAAGAAGCATTTTTTTAAATCTAAATTACGAATCACTGTCAAAAAGGATTAGAAAAATTCCACATGCTAGCACACAATTACTCAGCCAGTCTAGAAAAACAAGACTTGTGAAGAAACGTCAACTAGCATATATGTTTGTAGTAATCGTACTTGTCACAACAAACGCTGTATCGATTTATCCCTCTCACGTAGCACTAAATGCATCATATGAAGTAATAACTAGTGAAAATCTATCTGTGACAGAATGGATGAAAGAAAACCTGGATAAAAATAATAGTGTAACCGCTTCAGATCATCGTCTTGCAAGGATAGTAGAGGCAGTTGGATTTAACACAACACTAGATGAAACGATTATAATATGGGATGCTGAAAATCTATCTGACTATATTGACGAGTTGCACGGCATTGGCAAAAACCATAGTAGAATCACACATATAGTAATCGATGACATAATGAGAGAAAGAGTTGTGCATGTTGGATTTGGAAAAATTGTATACATGACAAATGAATCCTATGACAAATTTCATTCTCAACCTTTTGAACTTGCATACAGAAACGCGACAATAGATCAAAACATGGAAGAAATTCATTGGACAGAGCTATATAGCATAAACTGGACATACATTGAAGGGTTATCTTTGACATAAATTTAATAGTAAAATGTTTTGATGATCATGAACATAGTGGAGATAACAACATACAAGGAGGGTGGGATATACACCCACGTATCAGAACTTGTAAAAAGAATGAATGCAAACACAGTACTTATCAGCGGAAATACAAAAAAATCAGGATATCAGAAAGAAAATGGACAAACGTTTTTTCATATACCTTCCATACTATCAATCTGGGAAATTTATTTCATAAATCCGCCGGGATCCTATGAAAAAATAAAAGAATTAATCAATAAACATGAAATCGATCTCGTGCACCTCCATGGACCGCTCTTCACATTTTGCGGCGGAGTGATGAGAAAAACAAAGTTGCCCTGCATCATGACTACACACTATGTATTGGATTTTAAAGGAAATAAACTAATGGAATCCTTATACCGAGGAGTTATAAAATGGGTGACAAGATCGGCAGCAAAAAAGGTTGATAAAATTATTTGTGTCAATGAAGACTATATACCAATATATACCAGTTGGGGCATCGATCGAGATAAAATTGTCTATATCCCTAACGGCATCGATACTGAAAAATTTTCTCCTGGAAACTCAGACATAAAAAAGAAACTGAAATGTAAAAATCTATTAGTTTTCTGGGGGAGACTTGGATATCAAAAAAACATCCAAATTCTAATCAAAGCGTTCAAAAATATTAATACACCCGACACAAAAATGGTTATAATTGGAAAGGGGCCAGATATAAAAAAACTGAAAGCTCTTACCAATGGAGACAAAAACATTATTTTCACTGGTTACTTGTCAGATGATGAATTGTTAAATTATGCGCGAGGGGCAGATGTGGCAGTTCTCCCATCAAGAGCCGAAAGTTGGGGCCTAGTAATTGGAGAAGCAATGGCCTGTGGATTACCGGTGATCTCCTCCAATGTTGGAAAAGCAGGAGAGCTTCTTGGAGAAGATAGAGGTTTAATTCTAGAAGGAGACACGGTATCTGAACTATCGGGAAAAATTGATTATTTATTAAACAACAAACAAATAGCAAAAGAGATGGGTATACGATCGCAGAAATTCATAGTTGAAAATTACGGGTGGGATGAAGTAGCGCAAAAAACAGAAGAATTATGTAAAACAATAATTAGAGAATGGAAATGAAATACAGCCCATTAAATCAATATATAGAAAAAAATAAAGAGAATCCTAGCGTTTGCTTTTTTGATATTGTGAATATTGCAGAGATAACAACATACAAGGAGGGTGGGGCATATACACACGTAGTAGAGCTGGCAATGAGAATAAACGCAGATGTCCTAATTGTCTGCGGCAATACAAATAAAGTGGGATATCAAAGAGAGGAAGATTACACATTTTTTCACATACCACTCCTTGCATCAGTTTGGGATATTTTTTTTATAAATAAGATAGGCTCCTACAAAAAATTTAAAGAATTGCTAAAAAGGGACAAAATAGACCTTGTCCATTTTCACAGCCCACTCTTTACCTTTCCTATAGGATTATTGAGGGAGAAGAATTATCCACTCATAATGACAACTCACTATCTTCTCGATGTAAAAGCAAACAAACTTGCTGCATCAATTTACCACGAATTTATAAAGTGGACTACTAAATTTATAGCGAAAAACGTCGACAAGATTATCTGCGTTAACGAAGATTACATCCCTGTTTTTTTGAGTTGGGGCATTGATCGAGATAAACTTACTTATATCCCAAATGGCGTAGATACAAAGAAATTTTCACCAGGGAAATCAAATGCTAAAATGAAATTTAGAAATGACAAATTGATAGTTTATTTCGGCAGGTTGCACTACCAAAAGAATATAGATATGCTCATCAGAAGTTTCAAATATATTAAAGACAAAGTCGATGATGTAAAACTAGTTATCATTGGCGACGGGACAGACTTTGATAAACTTAAAAAAATGAGTTTGCACGATAAAGACATTATTATGACTGGTTTTTTACCGGATGAAGATTTGATAGATTACCTAAGAGCTGCAGATCTTGTGGTTTTTCCGTCCAGGGGAGAAAATGCAAGTTTTACACTACTTGAAGCAATGGCATGTGGCATTCCAGTCATATCTTCTGATGTTGGAAATGCAAAAAATCTTCTAGCGGATGGTAGAGGGGTGCTACTTGAAAAATATACAGAGAAAGAAATAGCCGAAAAATGCATATCTCTGTTGAAGAATAAAGAAAAAGCTGAAAAAATGGGAGGGAAATCAAGAACATTCGTACAGCAAAACTACAGT
The DNA here is from genome assembly GCA_030612095.1 of Thermoplasmatota archaeon. Lineage (GTDB taxonomy): Archaea > Thermoplasmatota > E2 > DHVEG-1 > DHVEG-1 > JAUWWG01. The sequence goes on from JAUWOO010000002.1 coordinate 11,330, forward strand.
TGGGGGAAAATATCTAAAAAAACAGAGGAATTATACAAAACATTAATCGAGGAGAGAAAAGAAAAATAGTAATCTTCTTATGTATCACTTAAAAAGATACGGGCTCAACGAGGAAATAAACGAAGATGGAGAAGTAAATACATCAGTCGCAAAATATTGATACCAACCGCAGCGTTTTGTACAGTTTTTCATATCTTGTCTTGCCTTCTTTGCCTCATCCGATTTTACGAAATCCATAACTGAGCCCTCAGTGAAATTGTAGAGTCTTTTACCAACAGTTCTACATGGATAAAAAAGTCCGCCATCAGAATCAATAATAACTGAAGATGTAGAGCACCCATGCAGCTTGTTAATATTATCCAAAAATCCTTTTGGTGTCGTAATGGTATTTCTATACTTCTTCTTCAGCCTGATTATTTCCTCCCTGAACTTCCCAGAATCAGGATAATAATCATCTGTTCCTTCTAGATGACATGCTGGCATTATCACAGTCCTTGCACCTACTTCATATACTCTTTTAACCTTTTCTTCTATCGCATCCACTGTATCCTTTGTGACAACTATTTGGATGCATATCTCTGGGCCGTAGCTTTGAAATTCCTCAAGTCGCTCAAAGAACTCAAGATTATCATGCCCTTCATCTATGCTTATGTGAAGATAATCAATGTTTTTACCATATTCTTCCATAGGTCTCTTGTCAAGCAGATGTCCATTAGTAGTAAAAAATAGGTAAAATGGCTTTTTATAGGCATATTCTAGAATCTCACCTAGGTCTTTTCTCATTAGAGGGTCACCTCCTTCAAGACTTAGGAGTGTAATACTAGAGTTCCCAAGATTATCCAACACTTTGAAAACATCCTCTTTGGAAAGATCTGGTGTTTTTTCCATCCACACATTACAAAAACTACATTTTAGCGTACACTTATGTGTGATTTTAAACGAGGCGTAAAATGGATATATGCTTTCACCTGCCAAATAATTTGAAAAAGCACAGCCTGCCGTTTTTAGATATTTCCCAAGAGGTAATTTTTCCATAGAAACCACAGATTATTCCTGGACAATATGTTACTACAGATAAGGTTTTTTGTTTATTTTACCAAATGCTTTACTCAAGATAGTTGGCCGTACTCCATCGTTGAAATAACCATAAGAGAAATATATCATCCTTGAAATAACGGTAATGTGGACAAAGAAGAAAAAAAACCTAAAACAATGAAACTTTCCATCATACTCAGTCTCATATTAAGTATATCAATTATTGTACTAATTTTGTATTTTACAATTGATGCAGAAACGTTTGAGTATTTATCAACTCACCAGATACGGTACGAATTTTTCTTTGCTGCAATGGGGATCAATGTTATCTACTGGACTCTGTGGGGCACCAGACTTAAGATATTGAGCAATGCCATCGATAAAAATGTAAATATAAGTCTATGGGAATCAACAAAAATAGTCATTGCAAATCTATTTTTAGCAAATATAACTCCATCAATGGCAGGTGGAGAACCAGTAAGAATCTATCTTTTGAACAAAAACGGTTTGAGTATCGGCGGTGCAACTGCATCAGTACTAGGCGAACGATTACTAGATGCAATGTTCCTTCTTCTATGCGTTCCATTCGCCCTTTTTGTTTTTGGAAAGCATATAGATACAGGTCCACTGAGAATTGGACTGACAATAGCAATAGTCATTTTTATACTGGCAGTAATAGCATTTGCATATGCGCTAAAAAATCCTAAAAAAACAAAATCATTTTTGATTTTTTTAAGTAAAAAACTTAGTAGATTTTCCAAGAAGAAAGACAGTGAAAATACAATCATAGATAGAATAAACAGCGAAGTAGATAACTTTCATGATAGTATGGTCTTTTTTCTTTCTGACGGGAAAAAAGCATTTATAAAAGCAGGTATTCTTACTGCCATTTTTTGGATAACAGGCTGGACGATCCCACCACTCATCCTCATGGGTCTCGGCCTCGAACCTTTTATAATCGAATCATGTGCGATCCAAGTATTGCTCATCATAATTGTTATGATGCCGACAACTCCTGGAAGTGCAGGCATCACAGAGGGAAGTACTGCAGCCCTTTACAGTGTACTTATAGGTTCCCCTCTAATAGGAGTCTTTGTTCTCTTGTTTAGATTCATAACATACCATATGGGCCTTATTGTAGGAGCAATATTCCAATATAGAATATTCAAATCAGTTGCATCATTTTCATTAGACACCATCAAAAAACAAAAATAGCGATTTTTAAGGAGATGGGCGGCCGTCACATTTTAATAATAGATATGTTATTCAGCAAATTCTATGAAAAAGGCAGAAAAATGTATTTCATGCGGAAAAGGACTGCTTGAACGAGGATCGGTAACATTTCCATGTCCAATGTGCGATGCAGTCATCGGAAGATGCAACGGCTGCAGAGAACAAAGTGTGAAGTATGTCTGTCAACAATGTGGATTTACAGGACCTTAAGGAGGAAATACATATGGGGGAAGTAATAGCACTTATGCGCGTTATGCCAGGTGAAGTAATAGATGACGGTAAATTACAGAAAATGATAGATGACATAAAAGACGTAGTAAAATCGCCTGTAACACTTGGAAAAATTGAGGTTAAAAATATTGCCTTTGGACTTAAGGGATTGAACGTCACCGTATTGGTACCAGATGATGCAGGTGGATTAGATCCTGTGGTTGAGACTATTTCTAAAATTGAAAACGTTGACAGTGTCGAAGTAACAGATGTAGGACGAGTCTAAATCTAGGCTGCTCTACCGGGTTTTTTAAGCTGATCTGAAAAATTCTGTATTACTTGAGAACCAATTTCTGTAGGATAGTATATTGGGTAAGCAGAGTTGCTTGTATCGCCATCAATCAATTCAGCCATATACATTTTTTTAATATGCCATTTAACGGTATGATGATTGAGATCAAGGGCATGAGCAATCTCAAGCAAATGTTTACCAGGATTATCATTTAAATATAACATGATCTCACGAGCGTTTTTATTTCTTAAAATAGATTCTGCAACAGCTTCCTTTCTGGCTTCAATACCACCTTCAACCAGATAATAGACTTTTTTTCCACCGATGGCCCTACTTCGTACAAGGTTTGTTTGTTCTAGTTTGCGAAGATGCCACGCTGCATTACTCGGCTTTAAATTCAATTCTCGTGCAATTTCCCTAAGATGTGAACCAGGATAATCCGTAATATATCCAAATAAATTCTTTCTGATCTCAGTATCCAATACGTTCTCTGGTGTCACATATTTAATACCACCTGCAGTAATAACCGCAATAATTATTCCTATTACAATTGCTGCAGCAACTCCTAGAGGAACAATAAAATTCGTAGGATTTAGTATATCATCAGCAGCAACACTATCTGCTAAAAAAATTAAAAATAAAAAAGACAATATTAAAATTACTAACGTTCTCCTATCACATCGCATCCTATCTCATCCTCCAATTTTTGCATCCTATGACATATCCAAAACATTGAACAACTTAAAAAGTTTACTTATGTGCAAAAAAACCAGTTACCCTGTTGTCCGTATTTTCAATTCTCACAAATCCAAACCGTTCAAACTGTATGACCTCCCCAGTCATTATAGTTGAAACTGCTTTCTCTGCAAATCCCTGCACCGTCTCAAGACTGTCTGGGTTGTATTTATCACCCTCAAAAAGGAGATGGGGAACAAAAACTTTCATTTTAACAAAGTCATCGGTTGTCCACTGAATCTTGGCCGACTCAGATATCAACTCCTCGCCTGCATACTCTGCAAAAATTGTATCGTTTTTTTCTTTTATTTTTACATTAAAGAGATCTTTTAATCTGAAGACATCTCCTGTTTTTATTTTTTCCATATCTGCTTTTGGAACGAAAAACGTTTTACCAGTTTTTATAAACCGGCTTCCAAGTTTTTTATCAGTTGGATGAAAACTTATTAATTTTTCTTTTGATGGAGCACCTTCAACAACAAGTTTTACAGGATCTTTCACAAAGAAATATCGTCTAGCCGTAGGATCTATTAATTTTCTGTTAAAAGATTCTACAATACCAAACGTTACAGTTGATTCTACCTTTGAAATACCTTGAGAGATTACAAATTGTTTGATAGCTTCCGGTAGAATACCTCGTTTTTTTAACCCTCTCAAGGTTGGCAATCTAATATCATCATACCCTGTGACCAGTCCTTGTTCAATTAATGGCTTTATTTTACGTTTCGATACAGGCATGCCATCTATTGAAAGACGCGCAAATTCCATGAGGTGTGGTTTCCTCAATTTAAGAAGATCAAGAAGTCTAAAATAACATTCATCACGAAGCTCATATTCTTTCGTCCGAAAGGGATGTGTCACACCACTAATACTGTCCTCAACTGCACCAGCAAAATCATAGGTTGGCCATAATCTAAATTTACTACCATGAATCGGATGTGGCTTATCTATAACCCTAAAAAGAGTTGGATCCCTCATTGCAGTATTCTCGCAAGTCATATCGCCTTTAAGCCTCAGTACCATACCCTCTATCGATGATGAGATCATATCGTTCCAAAGATCGATATTTTCCCCGCAAGAAACATCTCTACAGCAGCATTCCTTTCCATGAAAACGCCCCTTTTTAATAACATCTGGTGAGCAGTTGCAAACATATGCACCCCCTTGATTTATTAACTGTTCAGCAAGTTTATAGTGTTTTTCCAGATTATCTGAAGTGCGGTATTCCTCATCCCATTCTATACCAAGCCACCTTAAGTCTTCTTTTTGAACATCGTAAAACTCGGACTGCGCATTCTCGGGATTTGTATCATCAAATCGTAAGATGAATTTTCCATCGTACATCCTTGCATACTCGTAATCAACAATAGATGCCTTAGCGTGACCAATATGTAGGTAGCCATTGGGCTCAGGTGGAAAACGAGTGACAACTTTTCCTCTCTCTGCCTCTGGAAGTTCAGGCAATGAAAAATCTCTTTCTTTCTTTTCTTTTTTAAGAAGTTCGGGAGCGAGTTTTTCTAGTTCAGCAATCTGTGTAGCCAATTGAATATTATTGACTTCCCCCACAACAGAGCTAACAATTGGAATTATTTCCCTTGGGGAAAAACCATCTTTTCTCAAAACACTAATAACTTTTCCGACCACTGCTTTTACATTTGCCCTTCCGTCAAACCGAATAGCGTTTTGAAGCGCATACATCCTCGCAGTTTTTTGTATCTTATCACTTGACATAGCACTATTTCTCTCTTGTTATAGAATACTCAGCTAATCCAATTAAAACCTGTTTTGCATCTGAATCGTCTAACGCATCCAGAGCCTTCTTTGCCTTGGTACTATACTCCAAAGCAGCATTCTTTGCATATTCAATCGATTTCATCTCGTTAAATAAATCATAAACTCTTTTGACTTCCTGTTCCGAAGCGTCCCCATTACCAAATATTTCTTCTAAAAGTTTCTTATCATCCCCAACAGCATTGTTAATAGAACGAACAGCTATAAGTGTTTTTTTACCGTTTCTAATATCATTTCCGATATCTTTTCCAAGTGTCCCTTCATCACTACTCATATCAAGATAATCATCTCGTATCTGAAAAGCCAAACCTAAAGATTCCCCATATTCGCTCAGGGCCTTAATTTCTTCTCTTGTTCCACCACCTAAAATTGCGCCACCTTCAGCAGCGAATTTAAATAACACTGCTGTCTTCCTACGGATCATCTCAAGATATTCCTCTTCCAGAACATCCTGTCTTCGTTCAAATTCCATATCCATTTGTTGACCTTCACATATCTCCCGGATGCATACTACAAGCCCAAAATCCACCTCTTTGAAAACAGAAAGATCACTGGAAATATCATGCATGACTTCAAAGGCTTTGGCAAATAATAGATCCCCTGCCATTATTGCAGTAGGCTCATCGAATTTGACATGTACTGTCGGCATATTTCGCCTCAAGTTGGATTTGTCCATAATATCATCATGAACAAGTGTAAAATTATGGATTAATTCAAGAGCAACTGCAAACGGCATTACCCGATTTACATCTCCCCCCACAGCATCACAAGAAAGTATAGATATACATGGCCGCAGTCTTTTACCGCCAGCTAGGGGAAGATGTCTAGCGGCATCATAGAGAGATTTTGGCTGTCCGTTTTTCAAATATTCTTCAAGTTCTATGTTAAAAACATCTGCTCTTTTACTTAATTCCTGTTTTAGATCCATAACTCTGCACCAACATCGATCATCTTTGAAACGCTGTCAGCCCCTACTAAAAACATCGCGGCTCTTAGCTCCTTAATAATTGCATCAACCTCAAAAATGGTAGATTCCTTGTCTTTATTGGCCGGTCCAAGGAGTGTGTGTGCCATACCTGCACAATTTGCACCGAGTGCCATTGCCTTTGCCGCATCAAGTCCGTTTCGAATGCCACCAGTTGCAATAATTGGTAGCTTCCAATCAGTCGCATCTCCGACTTCAAGTATAGAAGTTGGCGTAGGAATACCCCAGTCCCAAAAAGTTTTACCACCCCTCTCATGAAGCCGGTCATTTATCATCCCCGCCCGATAATGCTCTATTGCAGCAAAGGAGGTGCCGCCTGCACCACCTACATCAATCCCTGCAATTTTTGTTTTAGAAAGTCTACTAGCAACATCATATGAAATACCGGCACCTGATTCTTTAACAACCAAAGGAACATCTAAATCCTGTGCAAGTTCTTTTATGGCATCAAAACATCCTTTTGCATGTGGCTCCCCTTCAAATTGGATAACCTCCTGCAAAAAATTGAGACAAACCACGAAAACATTAGCACCTATCATATCAATCATTTCCTGTACATTAGCTAAAGTCTTATCACGACCCCATAAAACAAGTTGAGATGCACCTATATTAGCAAAACGCAAGGGAATATCAAAGTCTTTTACAACACCATATGTATCCTTTAAGCCAGAATTTTCTAATCCGGCTCTTTGGGAACCTACACCCATCCCTATTTGGAATTTTTCTGCAGCGGCAGCAAGATTTTCATTTATTTTTTTAGCTTTTTGATAACCGCCCGTCATGCCTGAGATAATCAACGGCGCATCCATTTTTTTTCCAAATAAGCCCGTAGAAAGATCAAGTTCATCCTTATTTATTTCCGGAAGAGCATTATGTATCAGTTTTACATCATCCCAATAATTGTGATGAGCCGCTACATCCTTCTCAAGTGAAATTCTTACGTGTTCATCCTTTCTATTTTCAGTCTGATTCATTTTTTATCCCCATAGACAATGGTTCGTTTAATGTCTTCGCCAATCAATGCATTATATAATATATCCTGTTTATTACCGTTTAGTAAAACAGTGTCGATACCCAACCGCGAAATGTTTTTCATCGTATCAATCTTTCCCCCCATGCCCCCAGTAACATCGGCGTGAGCATCTATAGATGTTGTTAGTTTTTCTAGTTTTTCTATTGTCGTCGATTCTATAAACTCTGCATCTTTATTTATTTTTGGATTAGAAGTATATAACCCATCTTCATCCATTACAAATATTACCTTTTCAGGTTTAAAATATTTTGCCAATGCCATGACAAGCAAGTCACCAGAGCAAATCGAAAAACCCAGTTTTTCGTCCAATACAACATCACCAAAGGTTACAGGAGTAAAATGTTTATCTAAATACTCTTCAAATATCTTGTAATCCATCCTTGCTAATTCATGATCATTAAGCTTTACAATTGAATGTGGAGACAGTGAAACGGCAGAAACGTTGTGACTATGCAGAGACTTGAGAACAAAAGAGTTCAACGTTTGAACCATTGCATGAGTGAGAGAGAAACCATGGATCTGATCTTCACTTTTGTATCCTTTGTTCAACTCATATTGTTTTGCAAGAATATGACCAAATGATCCTGCACCATGAACCAATATTACTTCCTTATTTGCCTTTTTAATTTCCCCGGCTAAATTGTCCATTACCTCCGGTCGGAAACAACCTTGTTCGGATTTTTTAGTTATTACGCTTCCACCAAGTTTCAAGATGAACATAGTTACCAAATAAACTATACTCTAAAAAGGATTTTCATGAAAAATATGGATTTTTTTGTATTTAACCTACCAAAAAGGAGATTAAGAATGGAAATTACCCTATTGCCCACTCTTTTGTTTCCTGCCAAGTAATCTTGCAGTTATGAGAAGTATAATTATCAATACCAATGCAAGTATTACCCAAAGATATTGCTGCAGAAGAGTCACCGGTTCTTTTTCATGCGGATAACCTACCGCCCCGAATGGCATGTGACCATCAACCGAGAGTTCGGCATCATATCGTAACGGCATTGTATCTTCTTTTTCCCAGTTATTGCCATCACTATATGTTGTGTCTGGGACATACATTCTTAGATCAGGATCGCCGAAGTAAACAACACTTTCCATCGTATCCCACCACCACTGTGGCTCCTCCGGTAAATACAAAGTTCCAACATGACTTATACCTTTCTCGTATGCCTCACCGACGGTATTTCCCAAGATGATATCTCGAGGTATAGATTGTCTCCAAACCGCACCATACCAAGAGGTAGGCCAGGGATCCTGAACCTGAAACACACTTCCATGTCTTATAAGTGTAAGATGAAGATAAGTGTTTGATGTTTGACAGATGCTAGTTATAAACCCAACAGAATGAAGATTCTCCAAATGGCTTTCTATTTCACTTGCATTTTTCCATACCAACGGATACTTGGAATATGCTATTGTCCCAGTCAAACCATCATATAAATCGTTCACTTCGAACGGGTTAAAAAATGGGATGATATTGTTTAAAAATTCTCTAACGGGCTTACGTGCTAGCACCCAATCCATACCTGTTGCTGGAATAAGGAAACTCTCGTGATTTGTATATGGTATAAAACCTTGCATATCCATTGACATTGTATCTGGCTCTTCAGTACAACCGAGAAGCCAATCATAACCTCTCCAAGGGTTTTTTTCTTTTATAGCGCCAGCAAATGGTTTTGCAAGTTTGTGTTTTTCAAAACCTGCCGAGGGATTCCAAAACAATGTTTTTCCCCCGTTTCCATGTGTCCCGTGAGAAGCATGCACCCAAAGAATTACCCCATGATTGAGATTACTAGTGACCGATTCAAGTTCAGTTGAGAAAACAGTATCAAATCCTCCTTTATTGAGGTAAAATGGAACTACCTCTGTTTCAGATATGTCTGGGAAATATGATCCCTCTTCCCCATAATGTTTTTTATTTACACCTTGATCGATGGGCTCCATTGTAGTAGTTTCTCCAGGGGTGAGGCCGTCAGCACATTGGTATTTCGACCCATAGTACTTGCTTGCTCTTTCATTAAATCGATATTTATGCGTTACAAAAGAACACAAGACTGGAAATTCAAATGTGTTCTCCACAGATTCTCTCTTTATGACAAGCGTATTTAGCAAAGGTTTTTTGAGAAGTCCCCTGAATCCTTCCCTGGAACTAACACTTCCATTTGTCAAAGATACTTTGCCCTGAAGTGCAGGGTTTTCGAATATAATCGCAGGATAAAACACATTACGAGAAATCCAGTAAGCAGTATCAACAGGAGTTCCGCAGAATCTTCCAGAGTATGCTACACCGGGAAAGATACGGTCCCAAGGGATACCTATGTCATATTGATCTGCAACAGTAATAATTGTCTCTTTTCCTTCTTTATCAAAGCCATAAAGTTCTAGAAAATCATAAATGCGTTTACCAGTTAAAACCATCTCAGCGACAGATGGCGTATGGTCATAACGATCAGACGCGAATCGTTTCCAAAATTCGTTGTGCCATACAACTGCTGAAGAAAGCCGTGGATGATTATCAACAATCAATACCGGGGCACCATGATGTGCAGCAATGAATGCTGCAGGGCCGATAAACAATGCACCTTCTTCTTCACCCCCTGGTTCAAGTTCCTCCATGTACCAATAGGTCCATGGGTCTATCGTCGTAAAAATTACATCGTTACTATCTGTTACATCACGGATTGCATCATAGATTTGCTTAGGTTCTATATAGTTCTCCCTTACTCTTACAATACTCTTAATTTCCTCTATAATATTACTATTGAGATGATCTCCCAGATTCACCAGATATATATTTTCAACTCCAAGCTTATAAATAACCTCCTTGGAAGCATCTGGGATGTCTGAAGGGGATATATACAACAGTGGTGCGTTTAAAACACTGGCTAACACAGCACCCTCTGTAGCAGATGTCAGAGAATCTGCCTCGGCCTTTGAAATGCCCTGGTGCCAAGTATATTCAAGTTTAAAGTCTACAGGTATTTTTATGTCATCCATAGCAAATACACATACAGAATAATTTTCTCCAGGCAAACATTCTCCTAGTGAATCTAGATGAATCTCCTGAGAATCTGTTCTACTTTCATTTAGACTGGAAAAAATTGCTTCACCACCAGGCCCTATGATGGTAAAACCAAGTTTTACATTTGGATCATTCCACGTTAACTCAAAATCTGCCCCTCTGCATCCAAATGGGGGATTATCTGGTAGTTTTATATCTACACCAGGATACATCATAACATCCACATAATATGTTACCTTAGAGTTTAACATACCCAGCAATGATCCTTGAATTGTAAAAATCCCTCCAAGAATACCTCGTCTTGGAGCATCGCTCTCTGTCGGGAAATCAGTTATGCCCACCCTCCAACTACCTGAGTGATAAACATAAGATTGTGTATATTCGTGACCAGCTGGCGAGTATACATTCCAGTACGCAGCGGCCGCAGCTTGCATCCACTCCCCATCTTGTCTACAATATAATTGGAGATCTGGATCGCCAGTGGGAATCATTATATTTCCCCCTATAAGTATACCATCCCACCAGGCTTCTGCTTTAACATATCTATATTTATCACCAACACTGAATTCATGATACACAGGATTCAAAGAATTTGTCTGTTCCACTTGAAAGGTTGGTTCTTTGTGTATTTTACAAGCAGGCAAAGTTTCCTTCAACTCATTGGAAATTATGTTGTCTGGTACCTCAAAATCTTCATCAATAACAGCAATAATAGCATTATCTGAGTATGACCAATCATTTAGTGCAATTTCACTAGCTATAGTATATGGATCATCTGCATCGATAATATCATATTCCTTAGATTTCCAACTATTGTCTAGGTTATTCTTTGGAACATTTATTAGGGTCATCTGATCGAGTTGCCCATTACAATAACTCATCCAATCTTCCATGAAATAATCAATTCCCTTTCTAGCATTAATGGGAAGTTCCCTTTCATCATCTGACTCACATTCATCTTGATAAAACAATAAGGGATGAGAGAAAAGTTTGTCCCCGTCATTGAATACAGAGGTAGGGACAGCAGCAAGATATGCATAATCGTCAAGGTAGCTGTCCTCATCAAAATTAACAAAGGTAATTTTTTCCATTGACACAACAGATTTATAAGATGGCCCTTTGTCGAAGCTTTTAATATGCTTAGTATCAGCAGCTAGAGTAACTGGAAGAATAGACACTGCTAGCAGTATACATACTATTACTATTGTCAAAAAAACATTTGATTGGTTAATTCCTTTTTTCATCGATATGCCCTCAGGTTTCACTGTGGACATTAATAACAATCTTTGATTATAAATAATTTATTATTTTTATTTACCTAAATATAGTGTCATACTAGCACCATATAAAATGGGAATTTATTTGACGAATAGTATCTGGATTTGACAATACTGGATCTTGTTTTCAAGCAGACATCATAGTTTTATCTTTGTTTTGCTCATGTATAAGCCAAAGAGCAATGGGCATCCCTCCATTAGGATCTTGCATGACGGTTTTTGCCCAACCAGTCAAATCCTCTTCTGGTTCGTTTTTGCAACAATCTTCGCATAAAAAATGCTCATCATTAAATACCAGACCAGATAAATTTTCACTCAGTAGAATCTTACGATTGCATAAACTACATATTCTTTCAGTCGCTTTACACCACCAAACCAAATTTCCTTTGACTATAATATATTCGCAATCTGTTTATAAATGCAACCCATCATAATCACCAACTGCAGATGCTCGTTTTTGTAAGAAATTCCCAAATTTGATAAAAAATAATTACAGTAAAGGTGTCGTGTAACTTCTAAAACTACATAGTTTTGTAACTCCAAAATTCCATAGTTGAGACGTTACTTGTCTGTTTTTACAGGTAGGTAATATTGTGGAAACGATTTACGATTTGGAATATGTTCAGAAGCGTTTGAAGTATGTTCTACTTATCAGAGATGGTCACATGACCATTTCTGAAGGGGCTAGAAAAGCAGGGGTTACATGGAAAACAATGAAAAGCTGGATTCATCGATACAATGAATGTGGTATCAAAGGCCTTCTTAACAAACCACGTGGCCGTTTGAATCCAGTTCCTGGTAATATAAAGCAGATCATTGTTGATATCAAGACCGAGAATCGAAGTCGGAGTGGTAGAAAGATACGGGATATACTGCTTGAGGGGCAAGGGATATCTTTACATCGTCAGACTGTGTGGGCTGTGTTAAAAGCAGTAGGTGAAAATAAACGGGTTAAACAGACATTCAAAGTGTATCATGATTTTGAAAGATCGCGGCCTAACAGCCTGTGGCAAGTAGATTTTATGGAAGGGATAGTACTAGAGGGCGTTGGCCTGGTTTATCTGCTTGTGTTTATTGATGATCATTCAAGAAAGATCGTAGGTGCTAGATTTGTTACAGAAATGACTGAACAAAATGTACTTGAAATACTCTGGTGGACAATCGAACAGCATGGAATACCATCGCAAATATACTCTGATCAGGGAACACAATTCAAGAGTCATTGGGGGAAGGGGCATACCAGATTTGAGAAGGTCTGCAAACGATTGGGTATAGGAACCATATTTGCTTCTGTTAGATACCCCGAGGGAAAAGGAAAGATTGAAAGATTGTTTGGATTTATTCAGGACGACTTCCTCCCCGAATTTAGATTCATTAGTTTTGATGATATAAATCAAAAGTTCGATGAATGGGTAAAATGGTATAATGAAAAACATGAACATTCTTCATTGTGTGGTTATCCACCCGATAGTAGATATAAGAATTTCACACCACGTATGCCTGAAGGGGATATGTTCAAAATCTTTGCTGAACATGTGACAAGAAAGGTGAGGAAGAATGCAACAATATCTCTGAATTGCAATGTTTATCCAGTAGATCCAGAATATGTGAACGAAAAAGTGAATGTACTGGTATTTGGCAATCTGGTGAGGATATATGGAAACTCAAAGCTACTTGGTGAATATGATTCGCAAGTAAATTATCGTGAAAAAATGCTGAGACGGGTCCATACACGGTTGGTCAAGAAGGATGGGATGATAAAATTCCAGAATGAGAAATATCACATTGGAATTGAATTTGTTGGGAAAAGAGTGGATCTTGTGATAATCCGAAATCAGTTACGAGCGTTCTTGGATTCTAAGCACTTGCAAATTTTTAAATTGAGGGAACGCGATGCACTTATTGTAAAAGTAGATAGGTAATTTAAGAGTTACAAAATTGTGTAATTTAGGAAGTTACATGACAGTAAAGGTGAAAAATGTTTTGAAAAAACACGATACATCCAGAGTTTGACCATACTAGTTGATTCATGTTCCATGTCCAAACATAGCGCTTTTCATTAATCAGCCAACTTTTCAAAGCGTTTGAAAATAGAACAAGTCATAAATTGTTATAACAAAATATCTTTTAAAGGTGATATGACATTACCTCAAATGTAGAAGGGAAACAATGGATGGGAAAATTACTAGGAATATAGGAAGAACGAAGAGCATTACTAGCTTAAAAGGCAAACCAAAGATAGCTTACCTTTCCATGGAAATAGGTATCGACGAACATATACCAACATACAGCGGTGGTCTTGGCATTCTAGCTGGTGACACAATTAAATCATGTGCTGATCTTAATGTTCCCATTGTAGGCATTACGCTTCTCTGTGAGAACGGTTATTTCTACCAAAAAATAGATGAAAATGGCAATCAGATTGAACTTCCCATACAGTTTGCCGTTTCAGATCTTCTTAAGTTGCTACCAAGTACAACTAGTGTAACAATTGAAGGCAGGGAAGTAAAGCTTCGTGTTTGGTACTATCAGTTCAAAGGCATAAACGGCTACGTTGTTCCTGTTTTTTACCTTGACTCGAATATAGAAGGAAATGATGCGTGGGATATGGGACTTACAAAACACCTCTATGGCGGTGATAACAAATACCGGCTTGCTCAAGAAATTATTCTCGGCATAGGCGGCATTCGAATGCTACAAGCACTTGGATATAAGACAATTGACAAATATCATATGAATGAGGGGCATGCCGCTCTTGGCACTCTTGAGCTCTACCGGCAACTAAAGGACGTTGAAAAAGTGCGAAAACGATGTGTATTTACCACACACACTCCTGTGGCCGCTGGTCACGATCAATTTGAGCTTTCATATGCCAAATCAATGCTGGGCGATATACTTCCTGAGGATATTCTAGGTAATATTACATTTGAAAATAAGTTAAACATGACCCGACTTGCACTGTTTTTCAGCCATTACGTAAATGGCGTTGCAAAGAAACATGGAGAAGTATCAAGATTAATGTTTCCGGGACACTCCATAGATTCTATTACAAATGGTGTTCATACTTCCACTTGGGTCTCAGAACCGTTCCAAAAACTTTTTGACAAACAGATACCCGGATGGCGATCTGATTCATATATGCTAAGATCCGCATTTAGCCTTGATAAAGATGAGATATGGAACGCACATATGGATGCGAAGAAAAAACTTATTAATTTTGTGAACGAAAGATATAATGCCGGCATGAACTACAATGACTTCACAATAGGATTTGCCAGGAGACAAACCGCATATAAAAGACCCGATATGTTGATATCTGATCCAAATAGATTGACACAAATTGCAGAAAAAGCAGGACCGATACAGATAATCTACGCAGGAAAGGCACATCCCAAAGATGAATCAGGTAGGGATGCAATAAAGAAAATTTTTGAAATTATGAAAACCATCCAGGGTAAAGTAAAGATAACCTATATACAAAACTATGACATGATGATTGGCAAAATGATGACTGCTGGCACTGACATTTGGCTTAACACGCCCAGACGACCGCGAGAAGCTTCAGGAACTTCAGGCATGAAAGCAGCCCATAATGGAGTTCCCCAGTTTAGCACTCTTGACGGCTGGTGGCTTGAGGGACATATAGAAAACATAACCGGTTGGGCAATAGGACCTGAAAAAACGGAAGATGAAGAATCAGATGATGAAAATGATAGAAATGACTTATACAACAAGCTTGAAACATGGATAATACCAAAATTCTATGGCGATCGAGACAATTGGGTACGGACAATGCGGAGTTGTATTGCGATAAACGCATCATTCTTTAATACAGACAGGATGGTTCAGCAATATGTGTTAAATGCGTATTTCAGATGATGTAAAAATATTCTCATATTTTGGTGATATATTTTCTATATCTTCGACCCATGCTCTAAGTATTTCAGAGACACTCCAAGTCTGCGAGATACAGCCTCTAGGCGCATATGGAGAATCTCCATCAAATATTTCATATATAGATCCATCCCAATTTTCACCGAACACATCAAACATAGGTTTTAAAAAATTCTCAAACGCATATTCTCTACACGAAGGTTCATTATTTTTGACTTTAACAAACGCTTTAATAAATGACCCCAGTAGCCAAGGCCATACTGTCCCATTATGATATGCAACATCTCTGTTGTGATACCCAATATAATTCCCTTTATACTCTAAAGCATCTGGCGACAATGTTCGTAAGCCAAAGATGGTGACTAGTTTCTCCTGTATGATTTCTACAATCTTTTCTTGTGATTCTTTATTTATCATGGAAAAATCAAGAGAAGTAAGAAATATCAAGTTAGGTCTTAATGACAGATCTTTGGTATCAATGACATCATATTGCTGATCGAATTGCTTGTTAAAACTTTCTTTTACCTTTTCAGAAAGATCAAAATAAATATCATCCTTGCCCAAGAACCTCGAAAGATTGCTCATTATATTTAGTGCATTATACCATAAAGCCTGAATTTCAACTGCTTTTTTCGACCGAGGCGTAGGATAATAATCTCCAATCTTTACATCCATCCATGTAAGTCCTGGTTCGTGACTTATAAGAAAGTCATTATCCATGTGGATGCCATAATCAGTTCCATTTTTGTAACCATCAATAATGGAACATAACGTCCCCCATACGTCCCTTAAGAAATTTAGATCATTAGTGTACTTTAGATACTGATACACTCTATCCACATACCACAGAGATGCATCTACCGTATTGTATACTGCCTTGGAATCGCGATCCATAAACACATTTGGAATGAGGCCATTTCTACAGTATCTGCTAAAACCCAGAAGTATTTGTTTTGCATCATCAAATCTATTCGTAACAAGTGCTATACCTGGAAGTGAAATTAATGCATCTCGCCCCCAATCACTAAACCAATGATACCCAGCAACAATAGATTTACCGTCGCCTTTTTTTACAATAAAATTATCTGTTGATAAAACCAGTTTTTCAAATTTACTTGATAAGTTTGCCCGTTCAAGTAAATCTTTTTTCCTTTGGATTTCTCTTGAATATACCGTAGAGGGATTGTTATCGAATTCATCTTCGAGTGTAAAAATCAGATAGTATTCACATGAGTTATTGATTTTTTTGCAGAAATTCCCAATAAGTAAATTATGATCCATAAATGAGTCGTTTCTTTCCGAATCTTTTTCATAATGTAACTCTTTCCAATACTCTGATGGTTCATATGCAGAATCGCAAAGTATGATCTTAAGCTTTTTATTTATATTACTTGGACTGATACAAACACCCTGTTCAAAAACATCTTGCTTAAATGAAACAGAGCCTTGCGTAGTTATATCGTAAAAATGTCTGGAGTTTATTACAGGATTATGAAACATTGATATTGGTTTATTTGTTTTAAATTCATATTTAACAATTGTAGTGTTTCTTTCATGAGGCATAAAAATTGTTTTTTTGATTTTTACTCCTTCAACATCATAAGAAAAAGATGGGAACATATCAAAAGTAAACCTGCATTTAAAATCATTCAAACTGTAAAATCTATCTTCAGCCAATATTTTATCATATATATTTGACACAAAAACCCATCTTTCAGTAGGTGGATTCAGACTAGCAACCAACAGCCCATGAAACTTCCGAGTATTGTCATTAGAATGTGTTAAAGAAGCATAGCTGCCAAGACCATTTGTAACAATCCATTCTCGCATAGTCTCTTATAACCTCATTTATTCAAGTTTAGGATTAGACAGGGGAATTCTTAGTTGCAAATGTGTCAAACACATCAAAGATAAATCATAGAAGTCCCCCTCACAAAAGAGAAACTGGACTCCCATCAACTCTCCTCACCAAATTTAGGATATTTTTTGCTTTAAATCCTGCAGGACATTCATATAATTAATGAAACCATCATATGGGCCATCATAATGGCTGAAATATGCATGTACATCACCATCTTCAAGTCCCTTGGTGGAAACATAATATAGATGATCAGATGTTTGAAGTCTACGCCAAACGTTTAGTAACTCCTCATCTCCCCGTTTTTTTAATTTTTTTCCAATGTCCTTTAATTCATTGAAGCAAGCAAATTGCATATCATTCCCGAGCCAAGTAGATACATCACGATCTGCATCAGCCCATGATATAGCCCATGGAACATCAATCTCACCCACAGGTTGATACCTATCAACTGCTTCACTAACTGTAACAAAATCAAGTTGTTCGTGTTTTAGAGCCTCATTAGGTAGATGACCAAGGAAATCAAAAATCCCAGTTTCCGTCCATTGATGCTCCCCAAAAGTCTCATAATCTATGAACAAATTGATCAGGTCTCCCTCACAACGAGACATCCAACGGGCATATTTATCAGCGGTTAGGGGAAAACCCGGCCAATGACGAGACGAGAACCTGAAACCAATATCATCGCTTAAAGAATAATTTCTCAATAAAACCTTAATGTCAGAATTAATTGGCCTATATAGGTAATTTGGTGAACGCCACCCCAATATCTTCTCCGTACCTTCCGTTATGATTCCCTTGTATCCCATTTCTCCAATTTTTTTAGCTATGCGATTATCATAAATCGCCTCTGTGTTACGGAAAACCTTTGGTTCATAGTTGAATAGTCTCTTAATCATCTGGCGATGCATCATTATCTGTTCTTCAAATTCATCAAGATCATCATACAAACCCGATAAAGAGTGGAAATATGTTTCCTCAATCATATCAACAGCGCCTGTTGCAAATAATTTTTTAAAACTATCAATGACTGAAGGCATAAACCGTTCACAGTATTCAACAAATGTACCAGTGAGACTAAACGATATCCTGAATTTGCCATCGAATTCATTAATCAAATTAAGTAACAAATTGTTAGTAGGAAGGTAGCATTTTTTCGCTACTTTTTCAAATATCTCATGATTTAACTTATTGTTAAAATAATTAGAGGTGCCAGCATTATTACCTATATTAAAAACTGAAAAACGATTCAATCTCATCGGTTGATGAACTTCAAAATACATACATATTGAGGTCATGTTACATCACTCTATTGTATACGTCAATTGTTTTTTCTGCGACGCGATCCCATGTAAACAGATCTAACTCACGTTTTCCCTCTGTAGCCAATGTCTTGTGTAACGGATCATATCTCAACAAAGATATAATTTTATTTGCCATTTCATCAGTATCCCAAAAATCAACTCGTAAACAATTTTGAAAAGCCTCAGAGAAGCCAGCAGTTTTAGACGCAATAGTGGGAGTACCAGCAGAGACGGCTTCAAGAGCGGTTATGCCAAAAGGTTCACTAACAGAAGGCATAACATAAACATTAGAGATTCTGTAAATATGTCTAACTTCTTCCTCAGTTAACAATCCAGTGAAAATAACTTTGCTAGAGATTCCCATATCAACAGCCTGGTTAATCAAACGAGGTAACATGTCACCTGTACCGGCAACAACAAAACGGGAATCTGGCTCATATTCTAACACTTTTTTGGCAGCACGAAGGAAGAACTCGGCCCCTTTTTGAATCGTAAGTCTACCCAAAAACAATACAATCTCCTGTTTTTCGCCCTCTCCGATCGGATAAACAGCATTATAAACAACACTAATTTTATCGGGATTTATCCCATATTTATCAACAATAACGCTTTTTGTAAAATGACTCACAGCAATAATACGATCTGCTTTTTCCATGCCTTCCCGCTCAATGTTGATAAACCAATCATTAGGGCATATCCAACCAGAGCGATCATATTCGGTTGAATGAACACTTAGAATAAGTGGTATACCCAGCTTTTCCTTCAACGCCACACCAGCTTTCATTGTAAGCCAATCATGACAATGAATCAAATCATAATTACCTTTTACTTTTTCAACAACCAGATCATTATATCGATATACACTTTCAAAAAACTGGCCGGCAAGTTCCTTATCTTCAGGGCGATCATAGGGGAATATTTCAGTCTCCCCAACCTCTTTTATAACCAAATTTTTCTTACCACTGTTGCCTGCACTATGTTTAGTCTTAGGCATATAAAAATCTACTTTTACATTTTCATCAGCAAGACTACGGGTGAGCCCATAACAATGAGTACCTAATCCACCTGCCTTAAACGGCGGATATTCCCAGCCAATCATTGCTACTTTCATTTACATACTCCATACTATTAACTAAATTAACCTTACATTCACACGGGTCATTGAATTTAGACCAATATCCATCTTTCTTCCACCATTTATTCTTTAATCGCAAATTATTTTAAATTATACATTTGTTTTTCGTTAATATATATCTTGCCTTCTTTAGCAAGCCAACCAAGTGCAGAACATGCTTCTTTCTCACCCATATCTGCCAATCGTCTTATTGTAGAAATGTTGACTTCTCCCCAAATATCCATTACTCCCCACACTATACCTGCATTATTACCAATTTCAGAAGTTAAGTTTGTAGCACCTAGCCCATAATGGACTTCATCTTCTTCAAATACCTTGTTTTCCCTAGCAAGCCAGCCTATTCCGGCATAGAACTCATTTTCGTTGAGTTGTGTAGCTTTTAATATTTTATCTTTTTCAAGACATCTTTGTCCTTCTAAGGCAGCCCATATTTTCCCTGCACCCATTTCAAAGTTAACTGTTAAACTCCTCACAAGCATCCTCCAATGTAAATTACGTTATGAAATACTTCAATATAAGTCTATCTAAAAAATAGAGAAAAATCAATCGTAAATTTTATCAAATATTGTCTTAAGCAAGGAGGTAAAGTAATAAACTAGATGTAGAAAAGATGGAAATCCATAGAAAAAATTAGAGTATTTATGATAGGAAAAGCAGGGTAAAAAGTTCTCATGAAAAACAACTATTTCGACTAAAGAAAAGTTGAAAAATAAACAATCACATGGTCATTTAGACGACTACTACTTTCCAAATATCAGAGTTAATATTGTTATTCAATCATTCCAGATTATTGGTTCACGTCTATTTGGAGATATTAGGCTTAAAATTGATTTGTTCATTTTTAGTTCGATTTCAAAAAATTCATCATTCATTTCGCTCAATATTATTATAATTTATATATTTAAATATTTTTCGTACTATATTATCGGCAGGTAACGATAAAAAGTGAAAAGAGGGGTTTTAGTGAGTTGTTCATTAGCCTCTTTGCACAACGAGCTAAACAATCAAGAGCGGTCAAGCAAAAACTCCACAAGATATGAAAACGGGCTTGAGGGGATTCGAACCCCTGGCCGATCGGTTAAGAGCCGATTGCTCCACCTAGCTGAGCTACAAGCCCAAAAATTAAGAAATCACGCCGAAAACAAATGATGCCTATTAATGTTTTTCTTCCAATAATTTCTTTATCTCTGATTCATCTACTTTCGATATGTATTTAGCATCGATACTGTCTGTGATATATACATCTTTACCAGCATGATATATATTTATACCATCCTCCCTTGCCTTTGCACCATCTATACTTAGAATGAGTGGATCGTCTGTTCTTACTCGTCCTGCCTCAATAGCTTTTTCTATACTACCACTCAGATGTACCTTTCTTCGATCTACAGGGTACAAACCCCCCTCAATTATCATATCAGCTTCCTCTTCAGTGACTGGATAGTAAAATTCATCTATCTCAGCAGGTGGAAGATCATCAAGACTCACGTCGATAGAATGGCCGTATGTCGCTCGCACCATGCCCCCATCAACCTGATATCTACCCCTCTGATCGGTAGCTACTAATGCCTCTATGTGGTGAACGCGGAGCCAATTGAAACCAGATCTACTAGTACCTATAGCATCAATCAATGATGAAATATGCACCCAACCTTTTCCATCCATCATCAACCCAAGTTTTTCAGGGAAATGACGTAACGCACCGGCAATAATGCGGCTTAACGAATTAAGCTCTTGATCACTCATCAGGAATTTTCCTTTTTTATCACAGACGGGGCAAAAATCCCCGCGGTAATACCCATGTTCCTCGCATTCAGACAACATATTCTCATAACTGTAATCTAGATATTAAGTATAAATTTTTGGCTTTGTAATGATATTATTTTCATAAAAAACAATTCAAAGACAAGTGAAGTTACTTGGTTGCGTTGTTGTCAAGCAGTAACAGGAGTAAATGATAAGAAAAAAATAAAATTTAGCACGACTAAAATTATTCACAATAAAAATAGCCGTGTTAAATTATATCTAAAAAGGAGAAATAACATGGAAAGGAAAATAATTGTAATAGAAATATGTGCGTTGTTACTTTTCACGAAGAAGGACCAGGATGGAATTTAGTTCTTCTCTTTTTTTCAGACAATCAGGGCAATAACGAGCCAATCCATCAGGTCTTGGTTTACCGCAGTCATAGCAAAGACCTGCATTCAGCCGTCTCATACGCCATTCTCTATGGTATTCTCTTTGACAATCTTTGCAGTAACTTAACAACCTGTCTTTTTTCGTGCCATCTTTGTAAAACTGCGATGCAGGTAGAAATCGATGACATCTAGAACACTCTTTCATTGAGCAACACGTTTAATTTTATCTGTTGATATACTAACTAAGTTTTTCTAGGGTTGGTTTTTTAAAGAAAAAGATGTTCTAATTAAATTGAAAGAAAAGTATAAAATAAGATAGTTAATAACACCTGTGGGGGGCTTCAGAATGTTGAAAGAGTTACCATCTTTTTATCCTGCATGCGGGGGGCTTCCCTTTACTTCTCCCTCAACCTTGAATTTTAAGAGAAACAGATGCTAGGCAAAGTGAGTGGAGAGGGTGGGATGAGATTACACTTTATATTAAGGAAGAATGGTAATCGTCCAAAATTAACTCCCCACTCCTCAGTAGGTTACACTTTTTCCAAAAATCTCAAACCATAAAATTATTCTACAACTACTATAATATTTGTATGGTTGATATTAGCTGTATCATTTTACAATTCCCCTCAAAGATTTTTATCTATTCAACAACATTAAAATGATTAAGGAGTATGGAGGGAGATATATCCCTAAATTAGATTGGGGTATTGCACAGAAAACATGCATTATGAATACTTATGAGGTTTTCCGTCAAACCTCTAAAATTCTAGATGGTTGTATTTTCCATTTTTTAAAAAATAGTGATAACAGCTGCAAGACGAATCGTTTGAACTGTCTGATATCAGCCCTTCTCAAATAACGAGAAATACTTCTAAGACCATCAAGGAAAAGCCCGACCATTCTTGTTTTTCCTTTTGGTGGTTTACGGATATCTTCACCAGCTATTTCCTTTCGTTCACCTTCAATCATACAAAAAACATAAGCGAATGCAATAGGGATCAGCATGGTTTCTATTCTTTTTGGATCGGTCACTTTGGTTTTTTCCAAATCAAAAGCATTACTTTTCCAGTCCTTATGCATACATTCAATACCAAATCTTAGACCATATATCTTATCAGATAAAGAGGGTTTGTCTGATGTCGTAGCGACAACTAACGGTTCGTCATATTTTCTCTTCCAGATCAGTAACACATTCATCAAAAAACAACTATCACGAGTCACTATTTGATTACGAAGAATTTTACGAGAACCCTTCTTCATCTTTTGAATCAATGAAGCAATCTTCACCTCCGGTTTATTCTCCTCCTTCAGGTACATACTGGATTTCATCCGCAACGTTGAACCAACATTATATATTTCTTTCAACCACCCCGCTAATTTTGGACTGGCAAACTCTCGATCAGCAACAACATGAATCGATATCTCAGAAAGCCAATCCATCTGCTGCAATCCTTCAATAACTGGAGTTAACACCTGTTTCCAGTGTTCCAACGAACTATTACCCCTGCGTCCAAAAACCATCCAAAACAAGGGAAGAGCACGACCCTTATAACAAACAGAAACAGATAATATGTTGATCCATTTACTACGTTTTTTCCAATCAGTACGATCCATTGATAATACAATCTCAGAAAGATTTTCAAGAAGCGGTCTCATAAGATAGATCAACGGCACAACAAAGAATTCAGGTTTTATCCGTTTATTTGATAAAAAACGACGAATCCGTTGAGTGCAGGCATCCTTACTTGGACCGTTAATGGCTAACTCCTCACCTAATTTACACAAATGAGCCTTATTATTCTCCAAAAGACAGGTAACCAATTCAACAAGTGTCTTTTTCAATGGTTTTGACAGCTTCAAATTTATAACATTAAACAAGTTATAAATAACCCCTTCCAAATATTCATATGTTTTAATTTCGCATCCCTATTAGGAAGCTAATAGGGGTGTAATTAAAAAATGTAACCTACTGAGAAATCATATTAATATTTTGCACGTCCGCATCGGGATGCGAGCCCCTAACTTACTAGTATGTAATTAGGTTTTATATCTGTTGATTCTGCATTGGATTTTTATACTTCAAATCAAACTATATTGAATTGCAGGGGACTAGATTTGAACTCGCTTTTACCGGTAAATACCTGAGTTAGTTAGGTTTTAACCTTTTTTCAGATAATTTCATTGATAAAGACTTTAGTATATTTCAGCACCGCCATGGTGAATTATAGTTGATTAATTGAATCATTGATATCATAGCATGTTCCCTTCGGGAAGGGAACTGCAATTTACTAGTAAAAAAAGGTTATTGTTTGGTTTTTTCCAAACCGAAGAGAATAGGGCGATTTGCTACCAAACAATTTATTGCATGTATGAGTATACTCCCGTTGGGAACATACTTTTAGAGTTAAATGCTCCTGCATTTTTTAAAATACCAAAGATATTCAAGGTTTTGGTAAAGAATATCTCCAACAGATATAAAATTGCTAATTTACAGTTTTTTGCTTATGTTGAAGGTATTCTTGAGTTAACGAAGAATAATGCAGGGGACGAGATTTGACTTCGTTGAAAGATTTTTAATAACAAGTTCCATAATGGTGGATTATTAAATGAACATAAAAACTTCGCTGGGAGAAAATCAACTATGGCAGGTAACAAAGGAAACTACGTTTTTCAATCTGATTTTGCTGAAACAAATGTCGTTTCGCCTGATATTGAGATATCTGTTGTAACTACTTTAAAGGATCTTAAGGATTTTTTC
>JAUWOO010000057.1 GCA_030612095.1 Thermoplasmatota archaeon
CAGACCTGGAAGAAGACAAAGAAATGGTTATCCGTAGCAATCTGGGGGACAAAAGAAGAATTTAAAACAGAGCTGTTAAACGCTTTAGATTCACCATCGATCAAAGTAAAAATGTTCGATTATTATGTGCTTTAACTATAGATACCATCCGAGACGGTTTCCATGATATTCTTTTGTTCCGCCGCTACTTTAGCAAGTGCTTCCTCTATATGCTTCCGTTCGGTGATGTCGTGGAAGATGCCTCGGGTGTAAACTGGCTTCCCATCTACGAATTTGCAGTTGACGTTTCCCGCAACCGAAATTTCCTTACCGCCCTTGGCAACGAACACGGCTTCAACGTTATCAACCTTCTCTCCAGACATCACACGCTGGAATACCTCCATGCAGTGTGCTTGGCTATCCGGATGAATAATGTCAAATAGTGAAAGGTCGGCGATTTCTTCCTCAATATACCCAAGGTTATTTCGCCAAGCACGGTTAACATATACAAAATGACCATCTGGAGCGACACTCTGAATAAGGTCGTTGGCGTTTTCAAGCAGGTCCCAATACTTCTCTTCACTCTCTCGTAGTGCTTCTTCTATATGCTTCCGTTCGGTGATGTCACGTCCAACACCTGTGAGTCCAATAACATTACCCTGCGGGTCCTTCAGTGGAACAACACTCCACTGATAAATTGCCGGTGGGCGATCTTTCCTGAGAAAACTACCCGTCACTTCACCAATACCTTCTTCTAACCCCTTTCTAATCGCCTCAGCAACGGCTGCTCTGTCTTCTTCGGCAAAAAATTCCACAATCGGCTTGTCCATCAGTTCCTCAGCAGAAAGACCGGTAACTTCATCTACCTCCCTGTTCCAACTGACCAGATTTCCCTTCAGGTCGAGCATGTAGATGCCATCCGAAACGGTTTCCATGATATTCTTTTGTTCCGCCGCTACTTTAGCAAGTGCTTCTTCTATATGCTCACTCTCGGTGACGTCATGATATGTACTTAAAAACATTCTGTGACCTTTATACAAAATCAATGTTGTTGATACAAAAACAGTTCTATATGTACCATTTTTTGTACAAATTATTGTTTTGGTCTCGTAGATGTCACCTGGCTTGACAAGATTATTGAGCCCACCTAACACTTGCTCACAATCTTTAAGATCAGGATGTAACAACAGAGTAAAATCAGAACACGCATTTGCTTCACCCATTGAATAACCAGTGAGTTTCTCCATCTCCGAATTAAAAACCCAGAAATGCCCTGATTCGTCACTGAAAATTATTCCAACTCTCATCGCCTCAAGAACAATGCGATATTGATCGTCTCTCTCTGGATTCACCTCTTCTACACTGTCTCGATCGATAAAATTCAATGTTTCTGTCAATTATACCACCTCATAGGAAGACCTGCAACTTCTATCTTGTGATTTTCCTAACAACTCTTCATTTCTTGGTATTTTTTATCATCTTTGACTTACTATTCATCAAATTCACCATAAATACAATCTAAAATTTTCCATATACTTAAAATCAGCAATTTTCTTCTTAATACCAACGAATTCCATTGCTCTATACATCCAAATCCCATCTCACAAGTCTAAAGATATAAACAATTTTCAGTATTTAACATATATGGTGCTGTTATCTGAAGGTGCCAGGGATTAAAGAAATCCCATTTTGGTCGAGTAGCCCAATGATGCAGTACGGATTTCTCCGGTCCTTGCGGGACACGTAAGGGTATCCAGATACCAATGTTTCCATCGGGCTCTCTAAAATTCCGTACGTAGGCTTTTTTCGCCCTATAACTCTGATTGTCATATTGTTAGTCATACTACTAGGTGGAAAGGCTCACAATCAATCAAAGATTCCCAACATCACCAGATAAACGCTGATACGTATCATGCATAGTAACTTGGCTACATAATCTTACTATTTGGAGCGATTTCTCCTTGAATTATTGCACCTGGCCCTATGAAAGTGTTGTTACCAATAATTGTACCAGTGTTGATTGAGGCGTTAATACCCGTTTGAACATTATCACCAATGATTGCTCCAAGTTTTCTTAGGCCTGTGTCAATCTTTTCTCCCTGAAACGACACTACTATGTTTTTCTTATCTAGCCGTAAATCTGCGATTTTTGTCCCTGCACCCAAATTGCAGTTTTGACCAATCACTGAATCACCCACATAGTTTTGATGGGGGACATTTGATTTGTCCATAATCACCGAGTTTTTAATCTCTGTGGTTCCGCCCACGTGACAATTATTTCCAATGCTTGTACTAGGTCTAATATGGGCATTAGGTCCAATTTTACAGTTATTGCCAATCACAACCGGCCCTTCAATATATGCACCATTCATTACCCTAGTGCCTTTTCCTATGATTACATTCCCATGGATTGTTGCTCCCGATTCCACCATTCCATTTATCTTATTTTTTGTTATTTTATCAAGTAGAAAGGCATTTGCAGAAAGTATGTCCCAAGGTCTCCCTACATCAATGCATTCTTTGATGTGTCGGGCTTTTAGTTTTTCACCATTTTTAATGAGCCAATCAATAGAATCAGTTATTTCATATTCCAGTCTCCTTGATTTTTTTGTTTCATCTATTGCCTTAAATATTGTTTCATTAAAACAGTATATTCCTGTATTTACCAAATTGGTTGGCGGCTGTTTCACCTTCTCATGAATCTTTAAAATCTTATCATTTTCTAGCTCGACAGCACCATATTCCCAAGGGTTTTCTACCTCCTTCACCCCTAAAGTTATCTTATCCGCCTTAAACATTTTTCTGAGATCTCCAGAACTCACAATAGTATCTCCAGAGAGTACAATGAACTTATCTGTGATTCGATCTCTTATGGATCCTATAGCATGTGCCGTACCAAGTGGCTTGCTCTGAGTGATATATTCGATGTTTACGTTCCACTTTTCTCCACCCTTAAAATAATCAGTAATGACTTCTTTATGATATGATACGACAAAAATGAAATCTTTAACCCCTGCAGATTTTGCGTTTAATAAGATATGTTCAAGAATTGGGGTATTTGCTAAGGGTAACATGACCTTGGGTCTTGTCGCTGTTAGGGGTTTTAGTCTTTTACCCTGTCCAGCTGCTAATATCACGGTTTTCATTGTGGATACACCAACCTCTTTTTTATTCCACTGTCACAGATTTCGCCAGATTTCTGGGTTTATCTATAGGACATCCATTATAATCTGCTACATGGTAGGCAAAAAGTTGACAGACAATTGTGTTAAGCATGGGAGATAGGTCTACAGAAGCAGGGGGAACTTTCAACACCTTATCAACATATTTCTTTATTTCATTGTCATCGGCATCTGCCACTGCAATTACTGGAGCGTTTCTGGCTTTTATTTCCACAATACTAGATAGCATTTTTTCATAGGAGTTACACCTGTTGCATAGCGCAACAACTGGTGTTTTTTCTGTAAGTAGAGCAAATGGACCATGTTTCAATTCTCCTGCACTGAACCCCTCAGCATGGATATAAGATATTTCCTTGAGTTTCAAAGCCCCTTCTAATGCTATTGGATAATTATTTTTCCTCCCAATGAAGAACATACTGCTGATACCCTTTATACCACTTGCACAACGCTTTATCTCATCACTTTGATCTAACACGTTTTGTATTGCCTGCGGAATGCTCTTCAGCTTTTTTATTAATTCACTTGCATGATGCGCACCGATAGTTTTTTTCAATTGTCCTAAATACAACGCAATCAAATACAATACCGTAAGTTGGGAAGTAAATGTTTTTGTTGCAGCTACCCCTATTTCTGGTCCTGATTTACATAGTATTGTCCAGTCTGCTAACCTGGATGCAGTACTACCAGGAGAATTACTAATAACCAGTATTTTAGTTCCTACATTTTTTGCTCTTTTAATTGCTACGAGAGTGTCAGCTGTTTCTCCAGACTGTGTAATTGCTATCATCAATTTTTTTTCAATATTATTAAATATAATTGGAATGTACTGACTATACTCAGTTGCAAGTTCTACTTTAACTTGGGTTTCTGCCATACTTTCAATGACATATTTACCATACATGCCGGCATAATATGAAGTGCCACATGCAACGATAGAGATTTCTTCCAAAGAGGAGAAAAAGGGTTTGAAACCGTCTAACTCCTCAAATTTAACAGATGCATCAACCTCTGAAATTCTTCCTAGCACGGCTTGATGAACAACACGTGGTTGCTCATGTATTTCCTTGAGCATATAGTGTGCATAACCAGCTTTTTCTACGTCTTTGTATGTCCAATCTATGATACTTACTTCTTTTTCGATTGTTATTCCATCTAAATCCGTTATGCACATTCCATCATTTGTGATACTTGCAATCTCACCATCATCAAGGAAAAAAACCTTATTTGTATGTTCAATTATTGCAGATATATCTGATGTTGCAAAATTTTCATTTTCCCCGATACCTAAAATAAGAGGACTCCCCTTTCTCGCAGCTACGATTCTATTCTTTTCATCCTTGCACATAACTGCCAAGGCATATGATCCCTCAATATCTTTCAATGCTCTTCTAGTTGCTTCCTCCAAATCACCTTTATAATATTTCTCAACAAGATGTGCAACTACCTCTGTATCGGTCTCAGATTTGAATGTATACCCGTCTTCTTTAAGGTTTTCTCGAAGGGTTCCAAAGTTTGCGATAATCCCATTATGTACAACGGCAATTTTTCCACTGCCACTAAGTTGAGGATGTGCGTTTTCTTTGCATACTCCCCCGTGCGTTGCCCAACGCGTGTGACCAATACCAAGGGTTCCGGGCATATCGGGAATCGATTTTTCAAGAACCCTGATTTCACCTTCATCCTTAAAAGTATATAACTCATCTTCAAGTGTTGAAATGCCTGCAGAATCATAACCTCTATAATCTAATTTTTTTAGTGAATTGACAAGTATTGGCATTGCATTCTTATTTCCGACATATCCTATAATTCCACACATCCCTATACCACTATGCCCTCACTTTTCACATTTTCAGTTATCCGTCTCTGTGCACTGATTTTACAATTTTTTCCGATTATCTTGCCCGGATCTATAAGAACTCCACTTCCAATCTCACAATTTTCCCCAATGAAAGCACCGATGTCCTTTACCATGTGAAAATCATTTGAATCATCTATCTTTATGTATGCATCCCCAGTAGCAGAGGTAAAATTTGAACCTATCTCACTTCCCTTACCGATAACCGACTGTAAAACTGAGGATCGTGAACCAACAACCACATTATTCATAAGAATGCTGTTTTTAATTTCACTGAAAGCCCCAATGGTAACACCACTGCCTATGGATGTAGAGGGAAAAATACATACATTTGGCCCAATTTCACACCCTTCTCCTATTACAACAGGCCCAATGATATATGATCCAGAACGAACAATAGAATCACCTCCCACAGAAACGTTCCCTCTTAGTTCTACGCCTTTTTCAATTTTCCCAGCTACTGAACGTGAACAGTTTTGTATTGCAGTGTCATTAATTTTAAGTAAATCCCATGGATAAACAGCATCCTGCCATATTCCATTCCCCTTAACAGATGCTATGTCTTTTCCATTTTTGAGTAAGAGCTGGACAAAACTTGTAAGTCTATTATGACCTTGAGAGAGATGCTGCTTTAAATCATTAGATATATCTCTTCCGAACTTGCAGATTCCAGTTGATATCAAATTTCCAATGTCTTCTTTTGGTTTCTCGCAAATATCCTTTATTAACCCATCATCTACCTTTACCACACCATATTTAGAGGGTTTGTCGTGAGTTATATAAAGTAGTGCCAATCCATCTTGAGTTATAATTGGGGAAATCAGAGAAGAATCAATGATATTATCACCTGCAAGGACAATAAATTCATCTTCAAATTCTTCTTTTGCTTGAAGTAAGGCATGACCTGTACCAAGTTGTTTCTCCTGAAAAACATACTTTATGTTTGCACCAAATTCTTTGCCATCGCCAAAATAATCCATTATCCTCTCTTTACCATAGCCCAAAATCATTACGATATCTTCAACTCCGCAACCTGTTACTGCATCAACAACATATCCCAAAATTGGCTTATTGGCAACTGGTAACATTACCTTTGACATAGACTCAGTAAAAGGTCTTAATCTCTTTCCTTCTCCCGCAGCTAGAATTATAGCCCTCACCAAACTCCTCCCATTTAGAGTTGTAACCAAACCTCACCAAGCATTACACTGGCACCGCAAAAGTATCATATGTACATTATTTATAACTATGCATAATTTGATATTTCTCCACTATTTCTTTCAAAAAAAATCAATAAATACTCTTTAGTTTCCATTCTCAAAGAATGGCATCATTAAACCCATATTTGCTATGGGTCAGCATGCAGAAAAACGTGGGCTATAAATCATCGCGAATTGTGAGTTTTGAATTAAAATCCTGTTAAACTATGTCACCTGTATATAGAGATGTGTTTCTCTGTAAGCGCCATCTATTTTTTCTTTTGCAATGTCTTTGTAATCAACATCATGGTAATAATCTTCAGTTGACTGCGTAAATAAAAGAAATGCCAGTTTGAAATTTCCTTTCTTTTCTATGCTAAAGGTATAATTGTACTCCCATTGTGGTTCCCATGCCCCTTCTATGTCAATCGGTGTGTGATTAAGTGTAGCGTACAAATTGTCAACAAACCACATATGATCATAGATAGTTTCATTTTCTCCAGTTGTCTCATTGTGGCTAATTGTTTGGTTGACAAGCCATATTTCAACAGTATAGTTGATGGTTTTGTATTCGTGGTTTACTATGCCTAATATTATTGCTGCATTCTGTCCAGCAGCAAGATTTCTTGGATAATCGTCTGCCATACCCCCAGAACCCAGTATGTAAAATTCTGTGAATTTTTCCCCTGTTTTTGGAGTGACTATCACATAAACCAAAGAAACAACAGCAATAAGTATCGATGCTGCAAGTATGACTGTGAGTGCCCGATCTAGCTTACTCTCTGATTTTGGAAATGATAAGTCAAAAGAAATGGTAAATCGCTCATTTGAATTGATATGAATCCATCTATAAATCGCCACTACTCCAACACCAACGACGAATATAAATATAGAAAGGAGGATAGGTTCGAGTCGTATACCCCATGGAGTGTAATTAAGACCAAGCCCAATAAGCGGAACAACGGCTATCGACAGACCAAAGCTCAGTGCAATTCTTTCTATAATGTCTATTCCCTTGTCTGTTTTTTGGGTTGGAAATAATGCAAAAATTAGTATATATCCAGGTATAAAAAGAATAAATGGTAAGCCCAGGATAACTCTTGCAGTTCCCTCCACATTAAGTAATGCCACAGGGAGCAATATAAGACTCCACAACATACATAGAATAACGTCAGCAGGGTACTTTTTAATCTCAATCCTCATTTTCTAGCCTAGATAGCCAAAACACTTATTATCTTTTTTCCCACAATCACTATGAAAACTAAGATAAACAAATAGATGAAGATATTAATCCTATCTTTAAGATTGACTGTGGTAAACACATCTGTAAGCTCCCTTACAATAAGGACCCCAATAAATATCAAAATAAAGAATATCTCTAAGTTTGCATCACCTGTTATAAAAAGTACCAATAATACCCATCCAGCAATGACTAGGGTGATTTTCTCAGACATCAACATGATTCTTAGTCCCTCATTTTTAAATGAAAGGCCATTTTCTTTCCATTGTGGGTAATATCGTTTATCCAAATTTCCTTCTTGGATGCTTTTGTTATTGCAGTGAGAACAGCGCTACATGTTGGACAGGGATACTTGGTACATATACTAGGATCATTCGTACAAAATACTGGCTTTTCTAGCTCCAATTTCCAGCTATCTTGCTCTTTTGTAAAAGACACTGATTTGAGAATGTCCATACCTACAAATGCTTGCAACTTTTCTTCGATATTCTCGCGTCCAGCATTTTCAAAATCTGCTTCTTTTTCTACCTCTTGTAACAGTTTTAACCCAGATGGTGGAATGGATATACCAAGGCTTTTTCCATTGGTTCCAGTTGAAAAAACAAAGTCATCATCAATTTCAGGTAGAGCTACATCTGAATTATTCAATGGGATGAAGATCCTTTCTTCTGTAAGAATATCAGATTTAGGTATGAACACTGCATTTCCTGCGAGGTTTAATTCTTTTGTTATGCTTTTCACTATGCCAAGAGTTCCTTCTATCTGTGCATTACTAATTTTTTGGGGAATACTTCTTTCTGTTATCATGAAAATCATGAAAATACCTATTAATATTGAAGCAAAACCTATTTTTATGTAGAGAGAAGTAGAATTCAAAAGAAAAACTATACCAATTGCTATGAGTACTATTCCAATGATCTTTGCTTTGACGTGGGGTTGATCCAGCATAAAACGTCGTTTCATCTTTCTACTCCTACCAACTACGAAAAGGATATTAGCCAAAAGGATTTAAAACATTTGTGTTATTATTGTGGAAATGATGTGGTTACGAGGAATATCTTGTTTAGCACTTGTTTTTCTCCTTATTTTCACCTCGTTTCCGGTTCAGGGTATTCCCCCACATGAGAACTTTGAAGAGGCGGATGAGGATCTCTATTCAATCATTGCATTTCTTGCAGATACCAAACTATTATGTGAAGAATCACTAGAATATGCACTATCTGTTAATTGTACTATTGCCTTTAGTCAAACTATTGATATGGATTACTCACAAAACAGTTTAAATTTATCCATTGAAAAATCAGAGCAACTAGACGATAAACTCTCATATTCCTATGGCATCCTTAACAAAATAGAAGGTAAGGTAGGCAGTTACCAATACCTTAAAGAGATTTTAACCCCACTGAAATCTCTTGGTTTAAATGTTTCTACTTTTGCATCCTATCACAGTAGAATACTTGCAAGCCTTACAGAAATTGTTGGTTTTATTGCCGGAGGAGAAACCAATGATACTAGTATGTTATTTGCTCTAACAGACATGCAATCTGCAATTTCACACTGTAGAAATAATGTTGGTAACATGGAGATAAAACTGGATGACATCGATCAAATTTTCTCTACGACTACTTTGGAAGGTATAGTACCTGAATTATATCAATTATTAGACACTTACGAAGATTACATCAATTCTTTAATTGGATTCTTTCCATGTACAGAACCGCTTCTCTTGCTTTATGTTGATGAAAATGACATCTATCTTGGCGAGGAATTTAATGCCCATGGATATTTTATAGCAGATAGTGGATTTGTTGCTGATCATACCATAGAACTAAACTGGACCAACACCAAAATAAACACAACCTTAACAGATGCAAAGGGCAGATATACCTTTACTATACCAATTTTGTTAGACAGCAATCCTACCACCTATAATGTAACAACATCTACAACATACAACAACACCATTTATTCGTCAAGTGTTGTATTAGTAACAGTTCATAAAATACCAACTAGCCTTACCCTTTCAGTTCCTGCAAACCATTATTTCATAAACGAATCAATAGATTTTTCTGGAAAACTCATAGATTATAAAAACAGAGGTGTAAGTTCAAATATTTCTTTGCATTTTGCAAGATTCACCATCCCGCTGACAACAGATGATAACGGCAGTTTCAATTATGTTTTCAATGAAACATTGTCTTTTGGAAGGTATCCTGCATTTGTTTCTTTTGACCCTGAAAAGATATATGAATCATGTAAATCCCAGATTATCAACATAAGTATTGATACTCCTACACGTCTCACTCTTTATACGTCCAGTAGCAAGACACTATTAGGAGAAGATATAAAGTTATATGGTAGGTTGACCAGCAGCATTGATAATTCCACACTGTCAAATAAAACGATATGTGTTTTTCTAAATAATAAAAAAATTGGCTCCATTAATACTAATAAATCTGGTTTTTATAATTTTACATATTCAACAGGAAGTCTGTACGAAGGTACATATACATTGTATTCTAGGTTTGATTCTGATGATATAGAGTGGAGAAGTTCTTCATCAGAGGTTATAAAAATATTTTTGATAACTGGTTTTATTCAAAAAATTTCTGAAGGTTTTAATGTTGCAATAAGCGAAAATCTTGACGTGATAGTAGTTATCATAATAATGGCAGTAATGTTATTGATAGTATTTCTTCTAAGAAAAAGATTACTTGCTGTTTTCAAAAAAGAAAAACCATCTCCTCAATTAACCATACCTTCTTCAGATATAATTTCTAAATTACGTCCATCTGGAAAGACCTATTTTGAAAAAAATGAACTGATGATGGATATCTGTACAGCGCAAAACGGTAATTTAAAGTATGGGATAGTTTCTCAATATAGA
>JAUWOO010000113.1 GCA_030612095.1 Thermoplasmatota archaeon
ATTTTTAATGTGGAGTGTGCTTCAATTTTTAGCCCCATTATCGTTGCCACATGGTAGTATTGATGATCTGTCTGGTCTTACAGCAGTCTCAGATAACGAGGAACTGTTCAGTAAACTGCCCATTCCATGGAATGCAGTCTATTCTATAGGGGATAGATTATGCCATCAAAAAGCAGAACGCTCATTTTTTATCAATGATAATCAGATGCCTTTTTGTAGCAGATGCACGGCAATATGGCTGGGTTTGGCAATCGGCCTAGGAGTTATGGTTTTTTACAGAATTCAGTTGAATGAGAAGTTCTTATTTGTAGTTGTAGCAGGTTTAGCACCCATAGGAATCGATGGAGTTGGTCAACTTTTTGGTTTTTGGGAAAGCACAAACATCATGCGCGTAGTAACCGGTTTAATTATTGGTAGCATCTGTGGCATTTCCATTGGGATTATTATAGACGAAATTAAAACATTTCGTCCTTTTAAAAAAACAAAAAGTAATTAAGAAGGGAAAATCATCCCCCTGATGAGGTGAAGAAGGTTGGATAACTCAAAAAAATTAGCAATAATGGCATTGGCATGTATTGTATTGTCAGTGGCAGTAGCAGCAGTAGCAAGTGCACAAGATGATTATTGGGACTACTATGGAGATGACTATATAGCACCAGGGCTTTTGGGCCTTACAGGAGCGATGTGCTTTATACCCCTAGTATTCCTTATAATTGGTATAGTGCTAGCTATATGGGTGTATAAAGACGCGCAAAAACGTGGCAGTAGCGGAGCGCTATGGCTGATAATAGTTCTATTAACCGGAATTATTGGTCTGATAATCTGGTTAGTTGTACGTCCACCAATTGGCGGAGAAAAAAAGGCAACAACATCTTCAGAAAGGAGATGCCCCAACTGTGGTCGCGTTATACCCGACGATGCTAGAACGTGTCCATACTGTGGTAAAAATTTCGAAGGATAAAGCTATTTAAAAAATATATGATAAACAGAGGACATTGGATGTAATACACATCTCCTTGTCTCCTCTTTCTATTTTTCTACCACATTCTTTTTCATTTATTTTTTACACATATTTTAAAATGCAAATTGCAGATGTTTTAGTGATAATCATACAAAGGATTCTTACGATAGATTTGCCTACACTAAAGAGAATGCCCATTAAAAATAGAAATATTGCTTTGGTGTATATATACGGAATCCTCACACTTGGAATCTATTTCATATACTGGGAAATCTCAACAAAAAATGAGATAAATGATGAATTTAAAACAGACATTCCAACAGGATGGTTGCTCATTATACCAATCGCCAACATATATTGGCTCTACAGATATACTGAAGCTTTTGTAACAAAAGTAAAAGGTGATGATGATACTGCATTGTGGTTCATATTATTCTGGTTGGTAGGCATAATCATGCCGTGGATTGTACAATCAGAATTAAATAAACTTGCAGATGATCCTAATCTGTTACAAATCAGAAAACAAGGGCGACGAAATAACGACAGAATATGTCCAAATTGTGGTCGTGTGATTCCACTTGAGGCGAACTTCTGCCCTTACTGTAACAAAAAGTTTGAATCATATTTGTAAGGACACAGTATTTTGCAAACAGAGTTACGCATGCGTTATTGAAACTCTTTTCTCGAGATTGCTACTAGTATAATTGCAATTAGCGAAAGAATACTTGAAATAAATACTGGACCAATTGTAAATAATCCTAAAATACCTCCAGCAAGCACCAATCCCCACAGTTGTCTTCGCACTGACATGATGCCGCCAAGTATTGCAAATACTGAAAGGAAAAAACCTACAGTTCCACATATAACAAATAATTCTTTAATCGACTCTGCAGATAGGACAATTGATTCATACTCGGGAGCCATCGATCCGAGTTCAGGCAGGATAAAAGTTTCTATAAAGGAAACATCTATTGCCGCGAGTGACAGCCACATAAGTATAGAAAGACCACCCGCAATCATCAATAGAATACCAGCTATAAGTGGCTTTGAACTTTTATCTGAAGGCTGCTGAAAAGGATCGTCCATTATATTTTGTTCAAACATTTTATCTTCAAAATCAGCTGCAGGCACACTTCCTCTTTCCAATGATATACCACCTTTTAATTTTCAATAATGTGATGATTGCTATTTATTTCTATCCAGATTTCCGGCTTCTATCTCTTTTTCGACTTCTTGACAGAATTTTTGGCATTATCTTTTTAACTACATACCAAAAAACGATGCCACCATATACGACAAGCCCAGCAACAATTCCAAGTTTTAAGTATAAAGAAGGATCGTCTGAAGAAACTATCATCATGTCAATTATGAAGTTAAATGGTATTTGAACTATCATAGCTGCCAAAAGATATTTAGTTAGCTCACCAGCATATATTCCATAACCTATACATGCCCCAGTTGCTCCGTGAAATAATATAATTCCTAGTGAGCCTATAACTATTAACGACAAAGCATACACATCACTTGTGATCAATGAGCTTACAGCTATAATTAGAAATGGGGTGAATACAGCGCCAAATCCCAAACCTAGGGATAATCCATAGATGGTTGTTTCTCTTTTTTCATGAAATCGGCCAATGTTTAATATCATCGTTTTAAACAATTGCTCAAATAGGGCAAATAGGATTATATATGCAATTACTAAAGGTAAAGTAAAAGATCGTGCTATTGCTGCAAAAAATCCTAAGATAATTCCCACTACAAATGTTAAGAAAATATTTTTCTCTTTATAGTGTCCCTCATAACCCTTCAAACTAATGTAAAGTAGTATCAGTGCCGGTATTATACCAAGAAATAGGCTTGTCTGCGGTATTACGTCCATATTTTGATCAGAGTGAAATAGGAAAGAATATATTAAAGGTCATCGATTATCCTATGTTTAGGTTTGAGGAGTGGATATTTATGTTAAAAACACCAGTAATTGTTCTAAATGTAAAAACCTATGCTGAAGCAACAGGCAACGAATCATTAGAGATTGCAAGAATAATGAACAAGATTTCACAAGAAACAGGTGCCAGTATGGCAATTTGTGTACAAGCAACAGATATAACGATGTGTGCAGAAAAAGTAGATATTCCTGTTTTTGCAGAACATATTGATCCTATAAAACCAGGCAGCCATACAGGATGGACTCTGCCGGAGGCTGTAAAAACAGCTGGGGCAGTTGGAACTTTGATAAATCATAGTGAACATCGTCTTATCCTTGCCGATATTGATGCCTGCATTACACGTTCAAAGGAACTAGGGCTTGATCATATTATTTGCACCAACAATGTTGCAACATCGAAAGCAGCTGCAACATTAAGTCCAAATTTCGTAGCAGTTGAACCACCGGAACTCATTGGGGGGGATATTTCAGTTACAACAGCCGATCCCGGTATTATCAGTGGTAGTGTGGAAGTCGTAAGAACTGTTGACAAAAACGTTAAAGTTCTCTGTGGCGCAGGAGTAAAAAATGGAAAAGATGTTGCCAAATCCATAGAACTAGGTGCAGAAGGAGTACTTTTAGCTAGCGGCATTGTAAAGGCAAAAGACAAAGAAAGCGTGATACGTGATCTAGCATCAGGCCTGTAATGTTAGGTTTTATAATTGTTTCAGTGACTGTATCACATCTTTGTAGCTTACACTTGTGAAAACAAAATTTCCTGCAACAATAACATTGGCGCCGTGTTCAATCGCAGTTTTTGCGGTTTTGTCATTTATTCCACCATCTACCTCTAAATAAATTTCTTTGTCTAGTTTACTAATTATGTCTCTAGTCTTTTTGATCTTAGGAAGGACATCTTCGATAAAGCTCTGTCCACTAAAACCCGGATGAACCGACATAATTAAAACGAGATCCACGTTTTGAATAATTTCTTTTATTACATCAAGCGATGTTTCTGGATTTATAGATACTCCCACTTTGCACCCTAAATCTTTAACCTTATTGATAGTAGATAATATATCGTCACATGCTTCTGCATGGATAGTGATAAGATCTGCGCCTGCCTTGGCGAATTGCTCAACATATTTGCCTGGATTTTCTATCATGAGATGAACATCAAAAAAGATATCCGATATTTTCCTAATCTTAGAAACCACCACTGGACCAATTGTTATATTTGGGACAAAGTGTCCATCCATTACATCTATATGTATCCAATCTGCACCAGCATGCTCAACTGCTTTGATTTCTTCACCGAGTTTTGAAAAATCTGCTGAAAGAATTGACGGTGCCACTAATACCATATTATTATCAAAAAATGCAATAGAGTTTTCCTTTATAAACCTAAATGATTATTTCCGAGCTTAAAATCAAATAATGTCCCAGATGGAAAAACTATTTCTTCAGTTTTCTTATTTTAAATTCCCCAATCTCCACTGGAATTATTTCAATTTCATCCCCATCATTTATATCATAAGCTTTAGCTAGTTGACTGGGGATAGTTAGCACGAGGCTACTACCCACCACGCGGGCTTTTCTTGTAAGAGGCAATTCCCATCCACCAAGATCAGTAATGTATAGCTGAATATATATATGTTTTGGTTTTTTCAAATATATCTAAATGTATCTATCTGATCTAAAAAAATCTCTGGTCACTATGGCGTAATCTAACCAAAAAGATATGAACAAAAACATGTTACCCCTGCTGGAGTTGAGGCTTTATGAAAATATTTGTTGACACTGCAGACCTAGATGAAATTAGAGAACTTGCATCATGGGGAATAGTAGATGGAGTAACTACAAACCCAACACTTGTTGCAAGGAGCGGACGATCGTTTAAAGAAATCATTGACGAAATATTTGACATCGTTGATGGCCCCATAAGCCTAGAGGTAGTCAGTGAGAAAGCAGAGGACATGGTAAAAGAAGCGGAGAATCTAGTTTCGAAGATTTCTGAGAAGCACAGAAAAAACATTGCAATAAAAATACCAATAAATCCAGAAGGGCTTAAAGCCGTAAAAGTTCTAAGCAAGAAGGGGATTAAAACAAATGTTACCCTTATTTTCTCAGCAAATCAGGCATTACTCGCAGCTAAAGCTGGTGCAACTTTTGTGAGTCCATTCATTGGAAGACTTGATGACATTGGACAAGAAGGGATGCAGATAGTCGAAGAAATCATGGAGATATTCATCAACTACGACATAGAAACAGAAGTAATTGTCGCAAGCATAAGACATCCAATTCATGTAATAGATGCAGCAAGAATTGGTGCCGATATTGCTACAATACCACCAGATATTATAAGGAAAATGGTGAAACATTCACTTACTGACGTTGGAATTGAAAAATTCCTAACGGACTGGAAAAAGGTAAAAAAATAAGATTATTTTTTGCCAAAATCCTTTTTTCTTTCTTTGGTATTCTTTCCAGTAGCTTCAAAAAGAAACTCATTCCATTTTTTTATAACACTGTAATCTCCACTTACTTTTTTAGGGGGTTCTATATCTATGAAAAGAGCGTTTTTCTCACGCCTCATGTCAATTTTACCTATTCCATCTACCTCAAAGTTAATGCCTTTGTAAATATCCCCTTTCACTCCGAAATATTCAGAAACTACCATCCCAACGTCTGCATCATGTCCTCTTTTTATCCTATATTCTCTCATAGACTATCCATCCTTGACATAAAAAATA
>JAUWOO010000056.1 GCA_030612095.1 Thermoplasmatota archaeon
AGGTTCAAAATAGATGAAACAGTGTCCGAACATGCATCAAGAATAGATGTTCATTGGTATGGGTATGCTAAAAATGACTCATTTGTTTCAATGTACTGTTGGCAACCACCATCTAGTAAGATACCGTATGTTGGAGGTTGGAAACTTTTAAAGTTAAGGAACTCAGATGGGAAAAATATCTCAATTACTTACAGTCAACCTAATAATTCTAATAAGTCATATATCCAATATAATGATTATATTGACGTTTGTATTGTTGTAACTCCCCGTGGTGGGGAGAAATGTAATCTATTTTCTAATTACGTGAAAATTACAGTTTACGGTGCTTATTCCGAGACAGGTAAAGCACGTACTATTCCGATACCCACTAAAAATATTTCCTCATGGGAATCTTTCACTTGGAAAGATAACGAAAAAAGTGAAACAGATATTACGTACCATATCCTTTATAATTATATAGGAACACAATATAAAAAAGTTGAAGAAAAATATCTGGAAGGTAACGAAAATGGATTTTCATCAGATACATCACCCCCTCCAATATCCTTAAACAAAATACCTTCAAACTACAAGCTAAAAATAGAAGCAAATTTAGAAACAGATAATACATCTATTTCTCCAGAAGTCATCAGCTTAGGTATTACTTGGCAAACAAAGGAAAACACATGGAGAGACCTGTTTAATTCAACCTTAAGGGTTGACAAAAAATCTGGCGATACGTATAATGTTAGATTCAAAGATGGTAACGTCAGCTTAACAGTATATTCTAATGATTGGCCCATGTTTGGAAAGAATTCGGCAAATACAAGATCATCAGATGGTTATGGACCTGGACTTTCTTCGGGAGATTACTCTGCATTTTGGAAGTCAACAGGTAAAAGTGGAACTGGATATAGAAATCCTGTTATTAAATCCGGAGTTTTATATGTGGCATCTGAAGACGGT
Organism: Thermoplasmatota archaeon; assembly: GCA_030612095.1. Taxonomy (GTDB): domain Archaea; phylum Thermoplasmatota; class E2; order DHVEG-1; family DHVEG-1; genus JAUWWG01. The sequence continues at coordinate 946 of JAUWOO010000056.1, forward strand.
AAAGAGATTCACTCATATGATGCATATATTGAGGATTTAGGTGATAAACCTAATGATTACCTAGGGGTGGGTACCGTTCCTGCAAATGTGGTAAATTGCTCACCTGTGGTAATAGAAGACGGCGAAGATGAACTTGTTGTCGTAGCAACTAGCAGTAAAGATGCAAAAAACAAAATATATGCTTTCAATGGAAATGATCTTTTGGCACCAATAATCTGGACATTTAGTTATCCCGATAATTCCAAAATTCGCTATTGTTCATCACCTGTAGTCTACGGGGATAAGATTTTCATAACTTCATGTGGAGAAACAAACAAAATGTTCGCTCTTGATTTCAGTGGAAATTTACAATCAAAGTTAGATATAGATTTACCGGCCGGGAGTTTGTCAAGTCCTGCTATTCAAGGTGATAAGATAGTAGTGGGATGCACAAACAAAGATGGAAAAAGTCTCTTTGTTTTTGATTTGGAGGGAAATGAAATATGGAGTAAGAGCGTGGGAGCAATTGGTAGGGCAGCCCCTATTATCTATGAGAATAAAATTTTTGTATTGGTCAGAGTGCCAGTAGAAAAAATTTCCTTCATCGATTATTCCTATACCAAGCTTGTTGCTTTAGATTTAGAGAACGGAGATGAACTATGGAATGAATCCATTACGTCTTCTTCGAATTTACCAAATAAAAATGAGTTTGCTGCCTGCAGTACTCCTACCATTTATGATGATTTAATTTTTGTGGCTTCCCCAAATTGGAAACTGTATGCTTTTAACATTGAAAATGGAGATTTAACGAGCAAATGGGCTTCAAATCCGATAACGCTATATGATATCATACCAACTTCGAGTAAGCCTTTGGTATCATCCGCTGCCTCTGCCGATGGGGCTATTTATGTTGGAACTCCAGGTGGATTTATGTGTGTCATTAAAGCATCAAATGGTGAAGTTGTAAAATCGATATCTACTCTGAATGGGGCGGGTATTTGGTCATCACCAATTATTGTGGATGGTTTATTATTTTTTGGTGATGAAGATGGAAATTTATACAGCGTAGGAAAAGAATCAAAGGTGGTGGAAAGTGAAACCAAAGGGGGATTTAGTTCTGTGCCAATATACTTACCACAGGATGGAGACAATGGGCAAAAATACTACTGGGATATGTTCTATGCAAATTATGGGGAATTTGGAGGTAAATTATCTTTTACCCTGCTTGATGGGGAAGGAAAAGAACTAAAAAGAAATATTGCCAATAATGTTTCTATATATGAATACGCTGGGAATAGTACCATAAAATTGCAAGCAGAATTTACAGGTAATCTTTCAAATCGGTCAGTATTATATGATTGGTATGTTACTTTTACAAATGTTACTGAAGATAGAATCACTTTTTTTGATAATACATTTTCATATAGTGGTACTCCACCAAAATGTGAAATTGAGGTTGTGGGCAAAAATAGTGGTATCAATACAAGTTCCGCAGAATATAATTTGAGTTACAAAAATCAAACGGGCGAACATTTTACCTTATGGGTAAGTGCGAACTGTAGCGGCGATGCTATATCAACGTCAAGGGAAAAGATTACCGCAGACACATCAAAACTGAACTTTAGTGAAAATATCACAGAATATAGTAGTATCCGATTCAGGATCAAAAATTCATCTGGGGGGCAATGGAACTCTAATTGGTTTGAATTTGAAGGTGAAGGCAAAAAAGATGCTGCTAGTCCCATTTTTTACGAAGATAGCTTTAGACCAAAGGATGGTTGGATTGCCACAAATACACCAACATGTACAATAGATGTTGAAGATATGGGAACTGAAGGCAACATAACCGGTTTGAACATCAGTTCTGCAGAATATACATTGAAGTACAAAATAAAAAATCAATCGGGTACAAAAACCAATACATCTGCAGCTCAGTGTAGTGGTAATGCTGGTTCAACCAATAAAGAAACTATCAGTGTGGACATCTCAGAATTAGATTTCAGCGAAAATATCACTGAACTTATCAGCATCAGGTTTTATATTGAAGATAAAGCAAAACCTCCAAACTCAAACGAGTTCTTCTTTGATGAATTTAAGATGGATACTGAAAAACCGTATTCGTATATAAACAACACGGAAGATATTGGCTATACAATCAATACGACGCCTGTTAAGATAACAGCAGTAGCAGAGGATAATAGAAGTGACATAGATCATGTGACTCTTTATTATCGGGCCTTAACTGATACCAGTTGGTCATCATTTTCATCAGATGATACATTACCTTATAGTTGGTCATTCTCAGTTGCAAGTGGTGAGTATGAACTTTGCACTATTGCTACTGACTGTGCGGGCAATGATGAAGATTACCCTACAGAAGGTGATGTGTCATTCATCTTTGATCCAAATCCTCCAGATGCTCCATCATTTGACAGTGAATATAGATTTGATGAGTTACCGGAATTCTCCATTAAATTTACAGATGATTATAAACTAAAGAGTGTTGAATATAGATTGAAGTTCAATAATGAAACCCGTGAGTGGATAAAGATCAATGATGATGATATAAACAGCAAAAACTACACGGGTAATTGGAACCTCACTCAAGATGACTGGAACTATATGATGGAAGAGGAAAGTTACTACATGTATTTCAGATTGATTGACTCACTTGGAAATCAATATATAACTCCATCCACAAGTGAAGCAGTGAAAATAATAAAAGATTTTGATATTAATGAAACAACACCACATGATCCAGATTTATCTGACTTTGAAGAGTGGCACTGGGATAACGTATTTACTATCTCTGTTAATATTACTGGTGAGGATATAACAAACTTACAGTTGCACTACAGTTATTCAGCAGATAATATAACATGGAATGAATGGAAACAATATGGGGGCAATCAAACTGCATCACCCTTTATTTGGAATTTCACCGCCGAAGCGGGAAGTGGATACTATATGTTCAAAACAGTTGTATGGGACACTAGTGGCAATGTGACTACATCCCAAGTGAAATATGTTGGTGTGACTCTATTTCCGACGATTCCAATAATTATAATGATACCGTTAGCAGTTATTCTAATACTGGTTACAGCTTTTGCTCTTGGCTTTAAACCATTTAAGCTGAAAAAGAAAAAAACGTAACCATCATTTCTCCTTTTTTATTCATCCTCTTCTTTTGACATATAATGCGAAAAGATCTCATCTACAAGAATATCTATGCCTTCATCAGTTTTGCAAGAAATCTTTAGATTGGTAGAATCTGTCTTTTTAAAATCCGCCTTATTTTCAACTACAATTAAAGAAGAACCGCTAAACATTTCTTTCATCTGAGTGAGTAAATTCATTTGATCTTTCATGGAATAACCACAAGTCTCAGATACATCCAAAACAAAAACTATCAAATCTGCAAGATGAGTAAGAGCAGCAATAGCTTGCTTTTCAATTTCATTTCTCTTAGATAGTGGTCTATCCAGCAGGCCTGGCGTATCAATTATCTGAAAACGTTTTGTGATATATTTCTCAGTTTTTTCAATGTGACCAACATGTATTTCTTTTGTTGTAAATGGATACTGGGCTATCTCCGGTTTTGCAGATGAAAGACACCTTAAAAGAGACGATTTTCCCACATTTGGATAACCTGCTATAACAACCGTGGGAATATCATTAATTGTTGGGAGATTCCTCATCATATTTTGCGCTTCGGCAAGTAGAACCAGTTCTTTATCAATCTGTCTTACCACGCTGGATATTCTACCATAGATTTCACTTTGCTTTTGTTTTAAAAAATCAACTTTCTTAGATTTTTTCAATGATCTTGCCTGCTTTGAATAAATCATTTGACATGTTTTTCTGGCCCAATCAGTAGCACCAAGTGATTTTCTTAGTTTATTAACATCTATTTTGATATCCAGTATTTCTTGGTAAAACAGCGGGAGATGGTCAATGGATGGAAATTCTTTTACATATTTTTCCAGAGCAACTATAACATTTGTTGCAAACGAATCTGTTTTTGCTATAATGGTTTTCTTGGTCTTATACAAGGCGTCTCTATCATTGATTTGTATCTTCTTGGATCTATTGTATGCTCTTTCTAGTATTTCTTCCGCTGTGAGTATAATAGGGATTTTTTTGAACATGATAATTAAAAAGCTTTATGTGGTACCTGTAAATTAAGATGTTGGTGTAAATCATGGATGAAGGATTCATACTTTCAAACAAATTTAGAAGGGCAGTCTTTGCCGAACTTGTGTCGGGTGAGACAGATATAGAACGAATTGCAAAAAAACACCACATTATTCGTAACGTGGCTATAAGAATTGCAGATGATTTTATCAGAGAGGAAATAATAGAGAAAAAAGGCAATAGATATTTTCTTACCAGCGATGGAGAAAAACTAGCTGCAAATATTAAGTAGTAATGGAGAAAAGTAAATCATGAAACCGTATCTTTTACAGATGCTAAAAGAGCTTGCATTGTTAGGAGCAACTAAAAATAGGGTAGAGATTTCTTCTCTTGAATTGGCAAAACAGCTTGAGACTAGCCAGCAGACAGCTTCTAGGTATCTTTTGGAGTTGGACAAAGATGGGATGATAACTAGGGAGTTGGGCATAAAAAAACAACTTATCCAGATAACCAGTAAGGGTGAAGAGAGTTTACAAGAAGAATATCTGCAGTATCAACAAATTTTCGAGTTAACAAACAAGATTCGTTTTACTGGCAAAGTTATATCAGGCATGGGTGAGGGTAAATACTATACCAAGCAAAGTGGATATGCTGATCAGTTTAAAGAAAAGTTAGGGTTTGTTGCTTTTCCTGGCACGCTCAATGTTGAGATAAGACATATAGAGAAAAATAAGCTAAGGCTGTTAAAAAACTATAATGCAATACAAATCGATGAATTTGAAACAGATAATCGTACATTTGGCGGCGTTAAATGTTTCCGTGCAACTATAAACAATGCTGACGGGGCAATTGTTTTACCACTGCGTAGCCATTATTCAAACATTTTAGAATTCATATCTCCACATTTTTTGAGAGAGAAATTAAACATAAAAGATGGAGATAATGTAAAAATAATGATTTATTTGTAAAAAGTAGAGAGAATTACTTATGAAAAATAGGTTTGTAGCGGATATATTATATCAAATTGCAGATTTACTGGACGTTAAAGGAGAAATATTTTTTAAAACCAGAGCATATCGGATAGCTGCACAGACAATAGAGGTGCTGAATGAAGATATTGAGACCGTTTCAAATGAGGATAGACTTCAATCCATTCCTGGGATCGGTGAGGCTCTTGCTAAAAAGATAACGGAGATTGTAGAAACAGGTAAGTTAGAATATTTTGAAAAGTTAAAAAAGGAAATCCCGGCGGGTTTACTAACCTTGTTGGAGCTTCAAGGATTGGGGCCTAAGAAAGTCTCTGCTCTGTACAAAAATCTTGGCATAACAACTATTGAGGAGATTAGAAATGCATGTACTAAAGGGAAACTAAGAGATTTAGATGGGTTTGGGGAGATAACAGAAAGAAACATTCTCCGCGGAATACAACTCAGGGAGAAAACTAGTGGACGTGTATTGCTTAACATGGCCTATGCAAATGGAAATAACTATCTTGATTATCTTAAAAAATGTGAAAGAATTGAAAAAATAGATATTGCAGGCAGCCTTCGTAGGAAAAAAGAAACAATTGGTGATTTGGACATATTGGCCTCCTCGGAATTTCCTGATGATGTTATGGATTATTTTGTGAAATATCCTAGCGTACAACGAGTGCTATTAAAGGGTAGTACAAAAACCAGTGCTCTTTTAAATGATGGGCTTCAGGTTGATCTTCGTGTTGTAAAAAAAGAAAGCTACGGTTCGGCGCTTCAATATTTCACCGGTTCTAAAGAACACAATGTAAAAATGCGAAGCATCGCTATCAAGAAGGGGTTTAAACTTAATGAGTACGGTCTTTTCGATAAAAATACTGATGAATATGTTGTTGGAAATACGGAAGAGGAAGTATACAACACACTTGGTCTTTCATACATTGAACCCGAACTACGTGAGAACCGAGGTGAGATAGAGGCTGCGTTAGATGGTAGACTGCCAAATCTTGTAAAATACGAGGACGTAAAAGGTGATTTTCATGTCCACTCGCTTTGGAGCGATGGTTCTGATTCAATAGAGACAATGGCACATTATGCTCAGAAAATGGGATATGAATTTGTCGGCATTGCTGATCATTCTCAATCCCTGAAAATTGCGCGGGGCTTATCTGAAGAAAGAGTTCTTAGAAAAATAAATGAGATTGAAAATATAAACAAAAAATTATCTGGATTTAAGGTTCTGTGTGGCACGGAATGTGATATCAAACCAGATGGATCTCTGGATTACAGTGATATGATTCTCAAAAAATTTGACTTTGTTGGTGTAGGAATTCACACTGCTTTTGGGATGAGTGGAGCGGAGCAAACTAAGAGAATTGTAAAAAGTATGGAAAATGAAAATGTGGATTTTATTGCTCATCCAACTTGTCGCATGATAGGTAGAAGGGAACCCTTTGATATCGATATGGAAAAAATTTTTGATGCTGCTAGAGAAACCGATACATATCTAGAGATTAACTCGTTTCCTGATCGACTTGATCTTAATGATGTACATTCTAAACTTGCTAAAGAACGGGGTGTAAAATTTGTTATTGGTACTGACTCACATAGCGCTGTCAACTTACCATTTATGCATTTTGGCGTTGCAACTGCCAGACGCGGGTGGTTAGAAAAAAAAGATATTCTGAATACACATTCTCTCAGAGAGATTGAAAAAATACTTGGATGTGAATAAGACAATGAACAAAAAGGAAGCTAAGAAGGAAATAAAGCGGCTTGGTGAGAAAATAAACTATCACAATTACAAGTATTATGTAAAAAACGATCCGGTGATTTCTGATTATGAATTTGATCAATTGTTAAAAAAACTTGAGAAGCTGGAGTTGGAGTATCCCAATTTGATCGCCCCTGATTCTCCTACTCAAAGAGTTGGTGGAGAGCCAGTTGATGGTTTCACAAGTGTAAAACACAAGATACCAATGTTGTCGCTTGCTAACACATACAATTATGATGAATTAAAGGAGTTTGACGAACGGGTCAAAAAAAACGTTGGGAAGGTTGAATATGTTGTTGAGCCTAAAATCGATGGCATTGGAGTTGCGTTACTTTACGAAAACGGCATTCTTGTAAGGGGAGCAACACGTGGTGATGGTGTAAAAGGAGATGATGTAACATCTAATCTGAAAACCATATATAGCATACCTCTACGGCTCATGGAAGACAAGTTAAAAAACGTGGAAGTACGCGGCGAAGTTCATATGTCTTTAAAGGGATTTAAAAAACTTAACAAAGAACAAGAAAAAAAGGGAGAACCTGTTTTTGCAAATCCGCGTAATGCTGCTGCTGGTTCAGTACGGCAGCTTGATCCTAGGATTGTAGAATCACGGCCACTGGACATTTTCATCTATTTTATTTCCCATTCTGATGTGCATTTTTCTACCCACAATGAGAGTTTAGAGGCTTTAAGGGAAGCGGGTTTTCGCGTTAATCCCTTGGCAAAAAAAGTAGAAAATATAGAAGGAGTCATCAAGTATTGTACCGGCCTCGAGGAAGAACGGGATGCACTTGATTATGAAATTGATGGTGCTGTGATAAAGGTAAATTCATTATCTAAGCAAAAGGAACTTGGGGAGACATCAAAGAATCCTCGCTGGGCAATATCTTATAAATTTGCAGCTAAGCAGGCTACTACCCAATTAAGGGATATAGTTATACAAGTTGGCAGAACTGGTGCTCTTACGCCAGTAGCCGTCCTTGAGCCGGTCAAAGTTGGAGGTGTAACTGTTTCACGTGCTACATTGCATAATTTTGATGAGGTAAGACGTAAGGATATCCGTATTGAGGATTGGGTACTTGTAGAGCGCAGTGGAGATGTCATACCTCAGGTTGTAAAAAGCATAACGGAAAAAAGAACGGGAAATGAAAAGCAGAAAGATATCCCCAAAAAATGTCCTGTATGTGGTTCAGAGAGTATTCATACTGAAGGTGAGGTTGCAATACGGTGTTCAAATCGTATGTGTCCTGCTCGTCTCAAGTGGCGTGTGAAATACTATGCGTCACGTGATGCCATGGATATTGATCATCTAGGCGGATCGACGATTGATAAGCTAATAGAAAAAAATTTGATAGACAATATTGCTGATTTGTATTTTCTTAAGAAGGACGATATTCTCACACTGGAAGGTTTTAAAGACAAATCTGCCCAAAATCTTATTGATTCGATAAAGAACAGTAAAAAACAGGATCTTTCTCGTTTGATTTATGGGTTAGGTATCCGTCACGTTGGAAAATATGCTGCACAGCTGCTGGCATCAAAATACGATTCAATAGATGAGCTTGCAAAGACATCACCCGAAGAACTTATGGGAATTGATGGACTAGGTGATAAAACTGCCGAGGCGGTTGGAACATTCTTTGCAACTGATGAAAATATTGAACTAATAAAACGGCTAAAAGATGTAGGAGTCAAAACTCATGAGGAAAAAAAGACACAATTGCCGTTTCAAGGAAAGAAATTTGTTTTTACTGGGGGGTTGTCTAGTATTTCTCGTCCTGATGCATCTGATCTGGTAAAACAAGTTGGGGGCATTGTATCATCCTCTGTGGGTAAAGATATTGATTACGTTGTGGCGGGCGGTAAACCCGGCTCTAAATATAAAAAAGCAGAAAAATTGGGACTAAATATTATCAATGAGAAAAAGTTTAAAGAATTAGTTGGGAAAAAATAATGGAGGTGTAAAACTTGTCAGAATGTAAAATAGAAGAAAATAAAACAAATTGTAACTGTAGTTATCCATGTAATAAAAAAGGCATGTGTTGTGAATGTTTAAGTTACCACTGGAGTCGGGGAGAAGTTCCGGCATGTTTCTTCCCAAATGACGTAGAAAAAACCTATGATAGAACAATAGAGAACTTTATTGAGGTGTATCAAGAAAGAGGAAGATGGTGGTAAATAACAAACATTTTGCATTTTTTAAAGAGTTCAATGCGACTACCCGGGTCATAATTTTTAAATATGCCTGATTGCATCCGCCCACTGATGATTATGGGGAAGGAAAAATTCATACCGCTTGCGGCGATGATTGTAATTTTAATTTTAACCAAACCACCTCCGGGTTTGCTTTTTATCTTTACGGTATTTTTCCCAAAAAAAAAACGACATGGAAGAAAAATCCAGATCTTTAGCTTGTGTTCACGGATGAAGAAGATATAGCTAAAATAATCTAAAACTCCAATAATATTTTGCGATAATGATAAAATTATTTGATGTATATCTTGGTAAAATAACCGTATTTTGGGTGAAAATGTTTACGAAATAATTTTTCTAGATTTCAAGATTCATAAGGAGAAAAAAAATCATAATGGGAA